>CBDUBK010000189.1:0-5275 GCA_965365375.1 uncultured bacterium
GTGGCATTACCTTCACCTGGACGTTAAACTTCATGTTCGATAAATTTTCGCAAACCTAAGTAAATGTTGTGTTATGTATCCTCTTAAACGGTGAGGTCAACAGCTTCTTTCACTGCAGGGTTTTTCTCTTTATTGAAAACAGAGAAAAGAATATATAAAACAAATATGACTGGTACAGAAAACCAACCCAGCAAAACAATGCTGATGATGGCCAGCACCAGGAAAATATATTTCACCAGGTTATTACCAATGCTATAATCCCTGAATTTAAGGGCCATGAAACGGATATCACTTATCATCAGGAAACTGACCAGCAAAATCACGGCATACAGAAACCAGGGGGTGGAAAACAATGCCTGCAACTGGAAATATTCATACCAGATGATCAGCGGAAAAGATGCAACCAGCAGGCCTCCTGCAGGAGAAGGCACGCCCCTGAATCCATAAACCTGGTCAGTACTGATATTGAATTTTGCCAGCCGCCATGCAACGGCGCAGGCAAAAATAAAAGCAGGCAAAAGTGCCCATACTGAAACATCAAGGCCGTTTTCCTGCCGGGCATACCCCATCCTCAGCAACTGGTAAAGAATTACAGAGGGCGCCACACCGAAACTTACCATATCACTCAGGGAATCCAGCTGCTCCCCCATCCGGCTGGTGGCTTTAAAGAGCCTTGCAAGGAAACCATCCAGGAAGTCAACTACGGCAGCAGCGAAAATAAAGAACACTCCCAGGTACATATTTTCCGGAAGGAACTGGTTCACAGGAACCCCATTCTGGTCAAGGGGTGCAATGGTCTCATTCGTCTGGAGTATCAGCACAATGGCTATACAACCAAATACGAGATTCAACAGTGTAAAAAAATTGGGAATGTTTCTGAAAATCGGCATGCTTAAAAATAATTCAATAAATAATCCGAAGGCATTAAGCTTTCATGGCAGCTTCAATTTCCTCAACAGTGATGGGTATCCCTTTGAACAGGTCAATATGTCCTCGTTTTGTAAGCCAGATATTGTTTTCAATGCGGATGCCCATTTGTTCTTCTTCAATATAAATTCCAGGTTCTACCGTGAACAGCATGCCTTCTTTTACAGGTTCGGTCCTGGTACCCAGGTCATGCACATCCAATCCAAGGTGATGGGAAATACCATGGTATAAATATTTGCGGTAAGCCCTGTTCTCCGGATCTTCATTCTTCACATCCGTTTTTTTCAGCAATCCGATCTTCAGGAATTGCTGGGTGGCTTCCTCGCCTACCTTTTCGGTATAATCAACAATGGAAATTCCTGGTTTCAAAATAGATTTCGCATAATCATGCAGGTGCAGGCAGGCATTGTAAACTGTTTTCTGCCTTCGTGTAAATTTTCCATTCACAGGAATGGTCCTCGTGAGGTCAGCATTGTAACCTCCGTAAGAAGCACCAAAATCCATAAGCAGCAATTCACCGTCCTTACATTCCTGGTTATTGCTCACATAATGCAAAGTTCTCGCACGGTCACCGCTGGCTATGATGCTGCCATAAGCTTCTCCATCTGAACGCTGGCTTAAAAAAGAATGAACTATCTCTGCGTGTATTTCATATTCCATTACGCCCGGCTTCACAAACTTCATCACCCTTCTGAAAGCATTATGGGTGATGTCGACAGCGGTACGAGTTACTTCAACTTCATATTCCGTTTTAATTCCTCTCAGTTCCTTCATCAGTTTGGCAGCTCTCTCATACTGGTGCAGGGGGTAACGGGATTTCATTTCATCTACAAAACGGTAATCCCTTGTTCTGACCAGGCTGGCCTTACGGTCGTTCTCATTGGTATCGAGATAAATGGTATCAGCCATGTGTATCCAGGGTTGAAGTAACCCATCAAGCGTATCAAGCCAAACTATGGTTTGGATGCCACTGACCGCGGTTGCTTCCAGGCGGCGCAGACGCCTGCCGTCCCATTTTTCCTTGAGTTCGTTGGGCCTTACCAGCACCAGGACTTCCCGGTACCTGGGATCGGGATTTCCGGGGAACAGGATCACCAGCGAATCTTCCTGTGAAATACCACTCAGCCAGTAGAGGTCGCTGTTCTGTTTGAATGGATAGATCGCATCAGCATTACTTGGGACCTCGTCATTGCTCACGAAAATGGCAATAGAATTGGGTTTCATTCGTTCTATGAAACGTTTGCGATTGGTAGTAAACAGTTCGGGATTTAGTGGAAGATTTTTCATTGCTGTCCTTTTATCTAACGGGCAAAGTAACCGAAATGATGAAATTTCAGGCTAATTATTATTTGAGGTACAATGTTTTAATAATGTGTATCCCCTACACGTGATCCCGGGCCCAAAAATTTTATGGCTTACCTTTGCATTCTAACAAAAAACGATTGCTTTTTATGTCAGTACCTACTATTGCGCTCTCAAGGGAGGGCCTGGTGAACATTGGTCTAAAGCATACCGAAAGTATTCATTACCAGTCCACTCCGGATGAGCTGGTACAGGATACCCTCCGCATGGGAGAAGGTGTTTTAACGGATTCAGGCGCTCTTTCCATCGTAACCGGTGAATTCACCGGCCGCTCACCCAAGGACAAATTCACGGTCAAAGACGAGGTCACCACCTCAACCGTCCACTGGAACGAATTCAACATTCCTATTGAAGAAAAGTACTACCACATTATTCATAAAAAGATTTCTGATTACCTCAGCCGCCAGCCAGAATTATGGGTACGCGACTGTTATGCCTGTGCAGATCCCCGCTACCGGCTTAACATAAGACTGGTAACGGAAAAACCCTGGACCAATCTTTTCGGGTACAATATGTTTTTGCGTCCCGAAGAAGAGGAACTGGAAGATTTCCAGCCCGAATGGCATGTAATCTCAGCACCAGGCCTAAAACTGGATCCAAAAGAATGTGGCACCAGGCAGCATAACGCGGCTGTGGTTTCTTTCAAGCATAAAACCATTCTTATTGCAGGTAGTGGTTATACAGGTGAAACCAAAAAAGGAATTTTCACCATTCTCAATTACATCCTGCCCCATGAAAGAAATGTACTGAGCATGCATTGCTCGGCTAATATGGGTGAGGATGGAGATACCGCCATTTTCTTTGGATTGAGCGGGACCGGTAAGACTACGCTAAGTGCTGATCCTAAACGCAAACTGATTGGTGATGACGAACATGGCTGGACAGAGGACAATGTTTTCAATTTTGAAGGTGGCTGTTATGCTAAACTCATCAACCTTTCACCGCAGAATGAACCCGAGATCTATAATGCGATCCGCCCCGGTGCCATTGTAGAAAACATCAGGTTTTTTCCCGGAACCAACAAGATCAATTTTGAGGATGGCAGCATTACCGAGAATACAAGGGTGGCCTATCCCCTTCATTTTATCAGTAACGCACTTGAACCATCAGTAGGCAATATTCCAAGAAATATATTCTTCCTTACCTGTGACGCTTATGGTGTATTACCACCTATTTCAAAGCTGACCAAGGGCCAGGCCATGTACCAGTTTATTTCCGGCTACACCGCAAAAGTTGCTGGAACGGAAGCTGGGGTAACAGTACCGAAGCCAACATTCAGCGCATGTTTTGGTGCACCATTTTTACCACTGCACCCGGGAGCTTATGCAGAAATGCTTGGCAAAAAAATGGAAGCGCATAAGGTGAATGTCTGGTTGATCAACACAGGCTGGACCGGCGGACCATATGGCGAAGGCCACCGTATGAAACTGTCGCTCACAAGGGCTATGATCTCAGCTGCACTGGAAGGAAAACTTGATCATGTGGAAACGGTGAATGATCCCATTTTTGGTGTGGCGATACCGAAAGAAGTTCCCGGCGTACCATCAGATGTGCTCACTCCAAGAAATACATGGGCTGATCCAAAAGCTTATGATGAAAAAGCGAAGTTTCTTGCAGGTTTATTTGTAAAGAATTTTGAAAAATATGTTGCGGGTGTGTCTGAAGAAATCAGGAATGCCGCTCCGAAAGCGTAAAGCTTTGATACGTTTTTTTTAAGGCTGCCTGGTGCAGCCTTTTTTTATTTTTTGGGAAACCGTACGAATTTCTGGTTACCATCAACCGCATAAAAAAGACTATGGCCGCCGGAGGGTAATTTTTCTGAAGCCAGTTCGATTGTTTTGGTTTTGTCGATACCAAAAGATTTTATAAGAACGGAATTGCCAAGCCATTCGGTAGGACAAATACTTACCACGGGTTTTTTGATGATGACCTGCTGATCAGGATATATTGTTAATGCAGATACATCATACTTTGATGCAACCTGGTTTTTATCAGCAAAACTGAGTTGTGGAGTAGCAGATTCAGATAGTTTTTGAGCAGTGCCTTGCAATTGCAAAAAGACCAGGAGCAAAAACGATCCGCAGAACCTGGAAAGAAACCCGGGTGACAGGTTTTTCTTAACTGAATCAGTATGTAACATCATAGGATGTGTTGTTTCAAAGGTTCGGATAAAGACCGGAAAAATATCCGGATCAGCTTACAAGATACTCGTGAAAGAGATGAATTGCAACCAACCCAGCCTGAAATTATCCGCAATTGTTTATAACGATCAATCCATATGTAAAACGCACTGGTAATTCGGATATTGTGCCCCCGGATAAATTGGATGGCTATGTCCTGTTATTGCAATACTAACCTGCTTTTATAAACCTTGCTGCCATCTTGATTCCAGGGATCCTGATGAAATAGGTGCCAGGTAAAAATTTATTTACATCCAGTAACAAAAGATTGGGACCTATGTTAATGGAAAATATTTCCTGGTACAATTCTCTGCCGGAAATATCAAGGAATTTAACAGGTAAATTTCCCTTTTGGTCCGAATAAAAAGAAATGTTCAGCACACCGGTGGAAGGATTGGGCCAGCAGTTAAGTACCTCCTCCCGGCTGGCATCCGGGGCCAGTTTCATTACAGTAGAAAAACTATACATACCACTGAAATCAACCTGCTTGATACGGTAATACAAAATGCTTGCAGTGGCACCAGTATGTTGATAGCTGTAGTGTTTGATTTCACCTGCATTGTTGCTGGCAGCAACTGTTCCGGCTTTAGTATAAATTCTCCCGTTTTCTGAAAACTCAATTTCAAAATATTTGTTGCCGGTTTCCTGTGTGGTGGTCCATTGAACCAGGTTATGTGCCTGCGCTCTTTTTACAGATACCTGCATCCATTGAACAGGTAGTGCAGCAAAGGTGCTTACCGCGAAAGGTGAAAAACTGGTAAATCCTGAACGTGTTACCTGGTAAGGATTTGCCCCGCCCGCAGCCA
>CBDUBK010000190.1:0-5269 GCA_965365375.1 uncultured bacterium
GTCTTTCGGCAACGTTCAGTTTCAGCGTCTCTACCATAAGCCTGTCGAATGGTTCAGCAGCAAACTTCACCTTCAGCAGTTCGCGGTTTACCAGCCCTCTGCATAAACCTGACAAGATTTTATCAGAATGGCTGCACCAGTTTTTTATTGTGCACATCACATCGGTATCATCGAGCTGGGTGAATTTTTCCAGGTGCCTGGCAAAATCCCCGTCGGGCTGGTGTTCTTTGAGGAAAAAATCGAGGTTGGGAGAGGCCGCCTGCACCTGCACCCTGGCTGCTATCAGTTCCTGCGCACGCTCAATGATCTTGACCAGCATTTTTTCAGCCGCCATCACGGTTTTATGCAGGTAAACCTGCCAGTACATCAGCCTGCGAGAGACCAGGAATTTTTCAACCGTGTAGATCGCTTTTTCTTCGATCATCAGTTCCCCATCATGTACAGTGAGCATTTTCAAAATCCGGTCATACCCGATGGCACCTTCCACCACGCCTGTAAAAAAGGAATCACGGGTGAGATAATCCATCCGGTCCACATCCAGCTGCCCCGATACCAGCTGGTGCAGGAAATGTTTGGGATGCCGGTCGCTGAAAATATCAATAGCCATTTGCAGCCTTCCACCAAAATGTTTGTTCAGCAGGTCCAGGATCAGGGAAGAAATTTCTTCATGATGAACCTCTTTGATCAGCTTTTTCTCAAGGGCATGAGAAAAAGGTCCATGCCCGATATCATGTAACAGGATGGCGATTTTAGCGGCTGTCTCTTCTTCACGGCTGATATCAACTCCCTTATTCCTCAGTTCGTTCAATGCGAGGCCCATCAGGTGAAAAGCTCCTAAAGAATGATGCAGCCTGGTATGAACCGCGCCCGGGTAGACCAGCGAAGCAAAAGCCATCTGGTGTATCCTTCTCAGCCTCTGGTAATAGGGATGGGAGATGATGTCGAAAATGAGCGGATCATCAATCGTGATAAAACCATACACGGGATCGTTGATGATCTTTCGGACGTAAGGCATGAACAAATGGTTAAGCGCCAAAAATACATTAGGAAAAGTTTCTGTCCGGGCTAACTTAACTTCGGGGGTCAATTACAACTGAATACTTTAAATCACTTATACCATATGAGCCTGGCAAAAATCCTTTGGGTAGACGACGAAATAGAAAGTTTGCAATCGCAGAAGATGTTCCTCCAGAGCAAGGGTTATGATGTGCATACCCTTACCAATGGATTTGATGCCATTGATTACGTAAAAGAAAATATCGTGGACGTGGTTCTCATTGATGAGAGCATGCCGGGTATTACAGGCCTGGAAACCCTGGCAAAGATCAAGGAATACAATGCCCAGATACCTGTTGTGCTGATCACCAAGAACGAGACGGAGAACCTGATGGATGATGCCATTGGCAGCCAGATCTCCGATTACCTCATTAAGCCGGTCAATCCCAACCAGGTATTGTTATCTCTTAAGAAGATCATTGACAACCGCCGCCTGGTGGCTGAAAAAACCACCACTGCATACCAGCAGCAGTTCCGTAATCTTTTTATGGTACTGAACAGTAATCCCAATCATACTGAATGGATGGGCATTTACAAGGAGCTGGTACATTGGGAGCTAAGCCTTCAGAAAAGCGACAGTCCGGAAATGCAGGAGATCCTGCTTTCGCAGAAGAGCGAGGCCAATACTGAATTTTTCAAATTTGTTTCGCGCAATTATGCTTCATGGGTCAAGGAGAAGGCTACCGATAAACCGGTGATGTCGCATACACTTGTCCGTGAGAAAGTGATCCCGCAGCTGCAGAAAGGGGTGCCTACTTTTTTTATCCTGATCGATAACCTGCGTTTTGACCAGTGGCGTACGATTCAGCCCATATTCGCGGAAAGTTTCAGGATCGTGGAGGAAGACAGTTTTTACAGCATCCTGCCAACTGCAACACATTATGCACGTAATGCCATTTTTGCCGGGATGCTGCCTGTTGAGATTGAAAAAAAATTCCCCCAGCAATGGCGCAATGATGATGAAGAAGGAGGGAAGAACCAGAGCGAGGAAGAATTTTTCAGGGCACAGATGAAATCACTGGGCAAAGGGGACCTGCGTATTTCTTACACCAAGGTGGTTAACAATCATGCAGGGCTTGACCTGGTAAACCAGATCCATAATATGATGGGCAACGACCTGAATGTGATCGTGTACAATTTTGTGGATATGCTCAGCCATGCCCGCACAGAGATGGAAGTGCTGAAGGAGCTGGCAGGTGATGAAGTAAGTTACCGGAGTATTACGGCTTCCTGGTTTGAACACTCTCCCTTGCACCAGGCACTGAAAAAAATCGCTGATAAGAATATCCGCATTGTGCTGGCAACTGACCATGGTAGTGTGAGAGTAAAAACTCCCGTGAAGGTGATCGGTGATAAACAAACCACTACCAACCTCCGTTACAAGCATGGCCGCAACCTGAATTATGATCCCAAGGAAGTGCTGGCCTTCCGTGAACCAAAAGAAGCGGGACTGCCTTCACCCACCATTAATTCATCTTATATTTTTGGTGGAGAAGATGTGTTCCTTTGTTATCCGAATAATTACAATCACTATGTCAACTACTACAAAAACACTTTCCAGCATGGCGGTGTAAGCCTTGAGGAAATGATTGTTCCGGTGGTGCAGATGGTGAGTAAGTAAGGCTATTGGCCAAAAGCCATTGGCCATTGGCTTAATTTCCAAACAACGTATGTTTGCATCCTCATTTTCCTGCATGAAGTACACGCAAACAACTTTAGACAAGATTGAAACGGTGATCGAGGAATCTGGTTATATCGTGCGCTATGAAAGGGGCAGCTTTCAAAGTGGTTTCTGCATTCTGGAAGAAAGGAAGGAGGTGGTTCTCAATAAATTTTTGCAGCTCGAAGGCCGCATCAATACCCTGATAGACCTTATTCCCCAGCTCAGGATTGACGCGCTTACCCTGACTCCGGAAAGTAAAAAATGGTTTGATGAGATCATGGGCCGTTACCATGCGGCCAACCCTCCCGGGGAAGAAGAGGCAGAATAATCTACTTTTTTCAAAAAATTCAAACTGCTTTCAGCTTAGATTTGAAGGGTGAGTTTTCCATCCTTACAGGTTCGCTTTTTAGGTACAGGCACCAGCAGCGGTGTGCCTATGATCGCCTGCGACTGCGAAGTTTGTATATCACAGGATAAGAAAGATAACAGGCTCCGGAGCAGTATCCTTGTTCAATCCCCAGGCACAACTTTCGTTGTTGACACTACACCTGATTTCCGTTACCAGATGCTAAGGGCGCAAGTGAAGAAACTGGATGCTGTATTGTTTACGCATCCTCATAAAGATCATATAGCAGGACTTGATGATGTAAGAGCATATAATTTTTTCCAGTCCCAGCCCATGAACCTCTATGCCAATTCCATGACCATTGATGCCCTGATGAGGGAGTTTGCCTACGCTTTCGCGGATAAAAAATATCCGGGTGTTCCCAACCTTGAATTGAATACCATCAACCTCGAAGCTTTTTCCATCGGTGATATCCCGGTAGTTCCCATCCAGGTCTGGCATATGAAAATGCCGGTATATGGTTTCCGTTTTGGCAGATTTACCTATATCACCGATGCCAACAGGATCGATGAGGCGGAAAAGGCCAAGATCAGGGGCAGCGAAGTGCTGGTGGTGAATGCCCTCAGAACCGAAAAACATATCTCCCATTACAATCTTGATGAAGCCATTGAGCTGGTAAGGGAACTGGGAATCCCGAAGGCTTATTTTACACATATCTCGCACCAGCTCGGCAGGCATGAGGATGTGGAGAAGCGCCTTCCGGAAGGCATTCACCTGGCATATGACAACCTGGTCGTGAATTTAGGCCAATAGCCTTTAGCCATTGGCCATTGGCCATTAGCTGCTATATTTGCCTCCCTTTATAAATCGATTGCTGAATGAATTTTGAAACCTCTGAAATCACCCTCCAGGTGGCCCGTACAGCCCGTGACTTTGCCCAACAACACATCAGGCCATATGTTATGGAATGGGATGAATCCCAGGAGTTCCCGCTACACATTTTTAAAGAACTTGGACAACTCGGTATGATGGGTGTGCTGGTTCCCGAAGAATATGGTGGTGCCGGACTTTCCTATTTTGAATACAAGACCATCATTGAAGAAGTAGCTAAGGTTTGCGGATCCATCGGCCTCAGTGTCGCTGCCCATAATTCCCTTTGCACAGGACATATTCTGAGTTTTGCCAATGAAGAACAGAAACATAAGTGGCTGCCAAAGCTGGCAACCGCTGAATGGCTCGGTGCATGGGGACTTACAGAACCCAACACCGGTTCAGATGCTGGCAATATGAAATGCACGGCAGTGCGTGATGGTAACAACTGGGTGATCAACGGCACCAAGAACTGGATCACGCATGGTAAAACAGGTGATATTGCAGTAGTGATCTGCCGCACCGGCGAGCCGCGCACCCGTAATAATGCCACAGCCTTCGTGGTAGAGCGTGGCACCCAAGGTTTCAGTGGTGGAAAAAAAGAAAATAAACTCGGCATGCGTGCCTCGGAAACCGCGGAGATGATCTTCGAAAATTGTGTGATCCCCGACAGCAACCGTCTTGGTGAAGTAGGTGAAGGTTTCAAGCAGGCGATGAAGGTGCTCGATGGCGGACGTATCTCTATTGCTTCCCTTTCATTAGGCATTGCCAAAGGCGCATACGAAGCAGCGCTGCAATATGCACAGGAGCGCCACCAGTTCGACAAGCCCATTGCATCTTTCCAGGGAATTTCTTTCAAGCTTGCCGATATGGCTACCGAGATCCAGGCAGCCGACCTCCTTACCTTGAAAGCCTGTGACCTCAAAGAAAGGAAAATGGAAATGACCAAGGTAGCAGCCATGGCCAAATATTATGCAAGTGAAGTGGCAGTAAAAGTTGCCAACGACGCGGTACAGATCTTCGGTGGTTATGGATATACCAAGGATTTCCCTGTAGAAAAATTTTACCGCGATGCAAAACTCTGTACGATAGGAGAGGGAACAAGTGAGATACAGAAGCTGGTGATATCGAGGGAGGTTTTGAAATAAGCTGCAAGGTTCAAGCTGCAAGCTGCAAGACTTTATGCAGTGTTTCAAAATTGTATATTGACTCTCTATAAATTCATGATATTTCGGGAGCTGTAGGTCTTGAACCTTGTAGCTTGCAGCTTGAAGCTAAATCACTTCACCTCCTGCATCTCCACCAGCCTCCAGTAATATCCCTGCTTCCTGATC
>CBDUBK010000191.1:0-5251 GCA_965365375.1 uncultured bacterium
TCCTGAACCGCAGCATTCAGTCAAAGCAGGTGGATTTTAACTGGCAGAAAGAGATGATAACGGATACTTTATCCGGGTTATCCCTTGATGCAAAATTGAAACCTTACAAGCTCAGGAATATCTGGGCAGCAAAGGAACAAGGAACAACAAAACAGGATTTTCGTGCATTGATACCCGGACATGATGTGATCGTGCTGAGATTGTACAGGGAATAAAAGATTCAAACTATGAAGCACCTCTTTACATTGTTTTTATGTTTTTTGTTGACTGCCGGCCTTCATGCCCAGCATAAAAACCGCGTGAGTTTTAATACCGACTGGCGTTTCAAACTGGATAGTGTTAACGCTCATCATAATATTACATCAACAGATGAGAACTGGACTGCCCTCGATCTTCCGCACGACTGGAGTATTGAAGGAAGTTTCAGTAAAGATCATCCGGCAGGTACAGGAGGTGGTGCTTTGCCCGGGGGCATGGGCTGGTATGTAAAAACTTTTACGGTACCTGTCCACCAGAAACATAAACGAATCTATATTGAATTTGATGGTGTTTACCGCAACAGTGAAGTCTATCTGAATGGACATTTACTGGGCAAAAGGCCAAACGGGTATATTTCCTTTCATTATGAACTGACACCTCATCTCAGATACGGAAATGAAAAAAATATTATTTCCGTTAAGGTTGATAATTCAAGGCAACCCAATTCACGCTGGTACAGCGGCTCCGGTATTTACAGGAATGTTTGGCTCACTACCCTGGAACCGGTTCACCTGGATCATTGGGGAACATTTATCACTACACCGGTAGCCAGTGAAAAAACGGCAACGGTTCATACCAGGTTTTCTATTGTTAATAATAGGGGAGGAAGAAAGAAGGTGAGGTTTACCCAGAGGATCGTGAGTCTTGCCGGCGGGAAAGACACCATCACCATCCAGCAGGATCTTGAAATGAATGATCCTTTATTTGAAAAGGATATCAGTGTTCAGATCTCCAATCCAAAATTATGGTCAGTTGATCAGCCCCAATTATATAAATCCATCATCACGCTGAAAGAAGGAGACTTTGTACTGGATGAATACGAAACCGTGTTTGGTATCAGGAGTTTTTATTTCGACAGGGATAAAGGTTTTTTCCTGAATGGTAAACCTTTGAAGATACTAGGGGTTTGTAACCACCACGACCTGGGTGCACTGGGAGCTGCCATCAATACCAGGGCAATTGAAAGACAATTGGACTTACTGAAGGCGATGGGTTGTAATGGTATCCGCACTTCACATAATCCGCCCGCACCTGAATTACTGGAGCTTGCCGATAGAATGGGATTTATAGTGATGGATGAATCCTATGATATGTGGGCCAAATCCAAATCAGCCTTTGATTATTCGCTGGACTGGCAACAGTGGCATAAAAAAGACCTGGAAGATTTTGTAAAACGCGACCGCAACCATCCCTCCGTTTTTATGTGGAGCGTGGGTAATGAGATCTATGAGCAGTGGGGTGATGATTCCATAGGCCGGGTGATCGCCAGGGAGCTTGTTTCAATCGTGCAGGCACTTGATACCACAAGGCCCGTTACAACAGCAAATAACTTTGTCACACCCTGGAATCACCTGATCAATTCCAATGCATTTGAACTGATCGGTTATAATTACCACCATAAACAATGGGCTGATTTTAAGAAAGACCACCCGGGTAAAAAATTAATTATTACAGAAAGTACTTCTGCCTTGCAGACCCGTGGTCATTATGACAAGTATCCTGCTGATTCCATCAGGCGCTGGCCTGAAGCCTGGGACAAACCTTTCACTGGTGGTAATGCTGACCTTACGGTTTCAGCCTATGATCATGTGAGCACACCATGGGGAAGTACACATGAAGAGAGTGTGAAGATTTTATTGAAACATGATTTTATTTCCGGCATGTATATCTGGACAGGCTTTGATTACCTGGGTGAACCGACTCCTTATCCATGGCCTGCGCGCAGTTCCTATTTTGGTATCATAGACCTGGCGGGTTTTCCAAAAGATGTTTATTACATGTACCAGTCTGTATTTACCTCCAAACCGGTATTGCATATTCTGCCTCACTGGAACTGGAAAAAAGGAGATACAGTAGATGTGGTAGCCTATTATAATAACGCTGATGCTGCTGAGCTTTTTCTTAATGGGAAATCATTTGGAAAAAAATCGAAAAAGGGCGAGGAGCTGCATGTGAGCTGGCGCCTTCCTTTTGAAGCCGGAGTAGTAAAAGTGGTTAGCTCCAGGCAGGGTAAAAAAATACTGGAGAAAGAAATTGAAACCGCGGGACCTGCATACAGGATCATCCTTAATGCCGATCGCAAAGAAATAACAGCGGATGGTAAAGACCTGTCTTTTATCACTGCTACTATAGTTGACAAGGATGGAGTGATCGTACCCACTGCAAAGGACCTGGTAAAGTTCCAGGTGCATGGTGGCGGATTTATCGCAGCAGTTGATAGTGGCGATCCCGTGAGCCTGGAGCCTTTTAAAAGCGACCAGCATACTGCCCTCAATGGCAAGGTGCTCTGTATTGTGCAGTCCAATGGCCGCGCTGGTAAGATCAGTATTTCGGCATCTGCAGGAAACCTGCAAATGGCTGCCATAGAAATCACAGCAAAATGAAAAAGCAACTGACCATATGCCTGGTGTTGTTTTCATTCATTTTGCAAGCGCAAACGGGTTTTAATAAACCTGCCAAAGGTTTTACCAGCTGGCAGCCAGCCAACAATTGGGAACATGCTTTGCTTTCAGGAAATGGAACAATGGGTGCAATGGTGATGGGCCAACCGCATGATGAGACCATCATTCTTTCTCATTCTCTTTTATACATGCCCCGCAAACGTTCTGGAAAAACATTTCAGCAGGCAGATCATCTACCGCGCATCCGGCAATTATTACTGGATGGAAAATATATCGAGGCGGCAAAACTCCCTGACAGTTTGCGAAAAGCGCAGGGTTATTTTGATGAACGTGATCCTTTCATCCCCGCATTTGATGTCAGGATCCAGCAGGAACCTTCCAATATCAGCCGCTACCAGCGCAGCGTGAATTATGAAACAGGTGAAGCTATTGTAGAATGGCAGGATGATATCGGAACTTTCAAAAGATCCAGTTTTGTTTCGCGGGCAGACAGCCTTGTAGTAATAAGGATCAGTGGAAATGCGAAGATCAATTGCACCATATATTTTGACAGGAGGCCAGTTGATTGGACACAACAGGAATTTATCAGGGAACATATCAGGGAATGGAGTACAACTTCAGCCGATAACCAAATTCATTACGCTGCCAGCTTCAGGTACCACAACGAAGGGCAGGTAACAGGCTACGAGGGGAGAGGAAGGGTTTTCTTAAAAAATGGAATAGCTGTGAGCTCAGGCGGAAACTTGCAAATTAAAAATGCAGACGAGGTTTTGTTACTCGTGCGCATTCAACCCCGGTATGAGAATGATGATCTTAAAAGAACAAAACTGGAAGATTTGAAATTTTATGGAAATAATCATTATGAAGATTTACTCAAATCTCATACAAACATCCATACAATTTTATTCAACCAGGTTCAATTCAGCCTTAATGCAAACCCCGCTGAAAAGCATTTACATGCGGAAGAAATTTTACTGAAAGCAAGAACATCGGTTCCGCTGGCACTGATCGAAAAAGCTTTTGAAGCCGGCCGCTATAATATTATTTCATCAACAGGAACGCATCCGCCAAATCTCCAGGGATTGTGGAGCGGTACCTGGACCAGCCCCTGGGCCGGGTCCATGACCCATGATGGTAATCTTCCTGTTGCTGTTTCTTTTCTTCTTCCTGGCAATACACCGGAACTGATGAAGGCTTATTTTAATTACCATGAGAAACTGATGCCGCAGTACCGTTTATCAGCAAAAGAATTATATGGTGCAAGAGGTATTCATATTCCTGCACAGGCAACAACTGCAGGAGTTGAAACGGATTTTAATGAAACCTGGTGTCTTACCCTATGGACCGGTGCTGCCGGGTGGGCGGCTTCTTATTACTGGGATTATTTTCAATACACGCTTGACAAAGGATTTCTTAAAGAGCAGGCCTATCCTTTCATGAAAGAAGCCCTTCTTTTTTACGAGGATTTTTTGCAGAAGGATGCAAAAGGCCTGTATATGTTTAACCCTTCGTATTCACCGGAAAATGATCCATCAAATACAAAATCACAGGCCGCCATCAATGCGACAATGGATATCATGATTGCTAAAAAATTGTTGAGGGATTGTATTGCCGCTTCCGGGATTTTAGAAACAGGCAAGGAAGAAAGAAAGCGCTGGAAGATGATGCTGGAAAAAATGCCTGCCTATGAGATCAGTGCTGATGGTTTTCTGAGAGAGTGGTTATGGAAGGATTTGCAGGAAAATCACCGGCACCGGCATGTATCCCAACTCTACGCGCTGTTTGATGAAACAGCTCCTGAATTTTCGAATGATCAAAGATTGCGTGCGGGTGCCCTTAAGGTGCTGGACGAAAAAATGAAGTTCAGGAAACAGGAGGGAGGCGGTGAAATGGCTTTTGGCCTCGTGCAACTCGGCCTTGCTGCTGCACGTCTGGGTGATAAGGAAAAATCTGAGCAGCTGGTGAACTGGCTTTCATCGAAATACTGGAGTACAGGGATGGGATCATTTCATAACGTGGGACATCTTTTTAATACAGATATCAGCGGAGGCCTGCCTTACCTGGTTTCACAGATGCTGGTGAATAGTGAAAGAGGTGGTGCCAGTTTTTTCACTGCCTTACCTGGCAACTGGGAGCAGGGTTCTGTCAAAGGGCTTTTGCTTCGCGGTAATGTGCAATTGAAAGAATTAAGCTGGGGCCGCGATAAAATCATCATCACCTTGAATACAGCGATGATGCAGCCCTGGTCCTGCAGTTTTCCGTTTGAAGTGATACTTACAGGAAATACCATTCGCCCGGTTAAAAAAATTAAAGACCGTTTCGATTTCCTGCTGCCGGCAGGTGAAGATGTAAAACTTGAATTCAAAAGAACCTATGTGCCAGATAAAAAATAACAATTATCACCGTGTATGCCTGGTCATTTTGTCGATGTTTTTTTCATTGACTACAATGGCGCAGGAACAACAGGTACGTTTGAACCAGCTGGGATTTTATACTTATGGTCCCAAGACCGCGATCATAACCGGTAAGATCAATACAGACAGGTTTTATATTACCTCATCTGATTTAACGGATACTTTATTCAGGGGTAC
>CBDUBK010000192.1:0-5251 GCA_965365375.1 uncultured bacterium
GAGTTGTGGAAAGCAAGGAACGTGATTAGCAGAATTTTTTTCATGCTGTTTTTGAAAATGAATGAGTCTACAAGAGTACAGAACTTTATATTGCCCTTTCAGGGAAGCGTAATAAAAACCGAGCGTCTTTTTTTGAATTCAAGATTTTTGGTCCGGTGACCTTTGCCCACGGTATCTTCCAGGAGCAGCACATCACCGGTTTGAAACGCTCTTTTTTCTCCAAGTGAAGTTTCAATTTCTACACCTCCATCCACCAATACCAGGTATTGCCTTTGCGGGGCGTTGTGAAAATCATAATCATAGGAAGGATCCACTTCCCGGAAGATCAGTGCACTGACAGGCAGGCCTGCTGACAATCTTCCAATTTCACCCGCATCATGCAAGGGGATGGAGAGGTCTTCAAATCTTGAATCACCATTAGCGTCACTATAAATTCTTGTAACAGGAAACATGATGTTTATTAAAATGATTGATTGACCAGTGAAGTTAACTCAGGACCCTGCCTTGTTCCATAAATCAGCATATGCCTCCGGATAGCGTTTGAACTGGGCATGCACAAAAGGACAGAGCGGTATCACTTTTAACTGGTTCTTCCGGGCATAAGCTACCATTTCAGATAAAAGTTTTTTGGCGAAACCCTTCCCTTCGGCCCTGGGAGAAACTTCCGTATGGTATACCGTGAGGTTCGACCCTGATACCTTTACTTCCATTTCTCCAAGCTGTTCACCATTCTCCAGCATATAAAAATGTCCATAACCTTCTTCATTCATATGAACACGTATTTCTTCCATAAACGAATATTAATGTTTTTGAAGTTAGGCATTTCCATCAACAGCCACCGGGCTGCAACAGCTTAATCCTTAACTTGCAATTCGTCCGGATTGGAAGATTCAATAAACTCATATTATAACAGGAGAAATCAATTATGAACCAGATAAAAGGAGTACACCATGTGACCGCAATCACCAGCAGCGCGGAAAAGATCTATGAATTTTTCACAGAGGTATTGGGAATGCGTCTTGTAAAAAAAACCGTCAACCAGGATGATATACAGACCTATCATTTGTTTTTCGCTGATGATAAAGGAAGTGCGGGAACTGATATGACCTTTTTTGATTTTCCCGGCATGTCCAAAGGTGTTCATGGTACCAACGAGATCCATAAAACTTCCTTCCGCGTTCCTTCCGATTCAGCGCTTGAATTCTGGCTGAAACGTTTTGAAGATTTAAAAATCTCCCATAGTTCCATAGAAGGACAGTTTGGAAAGAAGACCCTTTCTTTTTCAGATTTTGATGACCAGCAATACCAGCTGGTCTCTGATGAAAACAACAAGGGCATAGCTTCCGGAACCCCATGGCAGGATGGCCCGGTGCCCAAGGAATATGCTATTACAGGTCTTGGCCCCGTGGTGGTGCGCATCTCCAATTTTCTTGCACTGAAAGCCATGCTTCAGTCAGCATTATTATTTAAAGAAACCGCCCGGGAAGGATCGTTTCATTTATTTGAAATGGGTGAAGGGGGTAATGGAGCTTCAGTAATTGTTGAAGAAAATTCGACCCTTCCACCTGCACGACAGGGATTTGGAACCGTGCATCATGCAGCCTTCAGGGTTGAAGACCGCGCTGCACTCGAGGAATGGATCGATCGGTTGAACAGTTTAAGACTGCCCAATTCAGGATATGTAAACCGTTATTTCTTTGAATCACTTTACGCAAGAGTAGCACCGCAGATCCTTTTTGAATTCGCTACTGATGGCCCCGGTTTTATGGGTGATGAACCTTATGAAAGCCTGGGAGAAAAATTATCGCTGCCTCCGTTCCTGGAACCGCAGAGAGAAGCGATTGAGAAGATGGTGAGGCCGATTGATACAAGGAGGGAGAAAGAGAAACAGAAACAGAAAGAGGGGGAGAAAGAGGGGTAACAACCCCCTTTTTTTATATAAGGAAGATTCACATTTTTTGGAAGCTGGAGCAGGGAATACAAGATTTTGATTCCCTGTATTCATTATCTTCATTATCATCCTTATATGTCATACAACACCAAGAAGATTTCAGGAAAACCTGATCTCGATTATACCTCGTTATTCGAAGCCATTCCCGGCAGCTGTATTTTACTTCAAAATGATCCGCCCCATTTTACGATCCTGGCTGCTACGCCGGGTTATCTGGCAGAATCCGGAACCACTAAGGCCGGTATTTTGGGTAAAGGAGTATTTGAAGCTTTTCCTGGTAATACCAATGAGCCTGCAGATACAGGAAAAGCAAACCTGAGGACTTCCCTGGAATATGTATTGCAAAACAAGAAAGCGCATTACATGCCGGTACAACGTTATGATGTTGCTGATGAAAACGGAAAATTTTCAGAAAGATATTGGAGGGCAAGTAACAAGCCGGTTTTGACTGCCGGAAATGATCTTGCTTATATCATTCACACTGCCGAAGAGATTACAGAACATGTAAGATCAGCTGAACTTGAAAAACAAATGCGTGGCCTTGAAGAGAGTGAACAGGATTTCCGCAGCCTGGTACTCCAGGCTCCAATGGGCATTTGCGTAATGGATGCATCGACGCTGGTGAGCAAAATCGTGAATGACAGTTTTGCTGAAATTGCCGGAAGGCCAAAAGAAGAGATTATTGGATGGATGTACTGGGACACGTTCGCGGAAGCAAGACCTTATTACGAGGAGGCTTTGAACCGGGTGGTAAGGGAAGGGGTTACTTTCCGGGCAAGCGAAGTTGAGGTGCCACTGCTGCGGCATGGTAAAGTTGAAGTACTTACCGTGACGTTTGTTTACGAACCGGTAAAGGGTAAGGATGGGCTGGTGAAGAAGGTAGTTGTGTGGGTGATAGATAATACTCCGCAGGTAATAGCCCGTAAAAGAATTGAAGAAAGCCAGGCTAAATACCAGGCACTTTTTAATTCCATAGACGATGGATTCTGTACGATTGATGTAATGTTCAATGAAGAAGGAAGACCCTACAATTACCGATTCCTCGAAATCAATAAAGCCTTCGAACAACAGACGGGACTTACCAATGCCATCGGGCTTACCATGAATGATTTTGCCCAGCTTGAAGATTTCTGGTACCAGACCTACGGGAATGTGGCAGTGACAGGAGAAGCGGTCCGTTTTGAAAACCGGGCCGAAAATCTTCACCGTTATTATGATGTTTATGCTTTTAAGGTTGGCAAAGCAGAGGAACGTAAGGTAGCTGTATTATTCACAGATATTACAGAGAGGAAGAATGCAGAACAAAAACTGCGCGAAACGGCTGATTTGCTTCAGACCGTTTTTGATTCGGCTCCCAATGGGGTGGCTGTTATGCAACCGGTTTATGATGACCAAAATAAGATTACCGATTTCACTATTTTATTATTCAATGCTTTTACACGAAACTGGATAGGAGATACACCATATAAGGGTAAAAAGTACAGTGAAGTTTTTCCCATGGTAAAAGAAACGGGAATCCTTGAAAGATTCATCGAGGTGGCTGAAACCGGCGTGACTGCAAATTTTGAAAGATGGTACACGGGTGAAGGCATGAATCACTGGTTCAGGTTTACTGCTGTAAAACAGGATGAACTGCTGGTGGTAACAACAGAAGATATCAGTGAAAGAAGAGCAGCAGAGGAAATGCTCCATGAAAGCCGACAGCAACTTGCATTTGCGATTGATGCCACGGAACTTGCTGCATGGGACTACAATCCATTTACAGGTAAATTAAGGGGCAACCACAGGTTAAAAGAATGGTTTGGACTGCCACCTGAAGAAGAAATCGATCTGTCCATAGCGGTGGCTGTAATTGCAGAACCTGACAAAGAACGGGTTACCAAAGCCATTGAAGAAGCCTTGCAATGGGGCAGCAGGGATTATGATATTGAATATACCATCATCAACCCGGTTACCAGACAGGAGCGCATTGTAAGAGCGAGAGGTAAAACAAGTTTTAATGAAAACCGTGTCGCGCAAAGATTTAATGGCACCCTCCAGGATGTAACAGCACAGGCGCAGTCAAGAAAAAGAATTGAAGAAAGTGAAGAACGATTTCGACATATGGCAGATGCCTCACCCGTAATGATCTGGACACTCGATGCTGAAGGCAATTCGACTTATTACAATAAGAAAGCAACAGCATTCACAGGCCATACGGAAGAAGAATTGAAAAATGGAAGGACCTGGCAAACGGCCATTCATCCTGACGACCTGGAATTCGCAACTGGTATTGTGGGCAACGCGGTTCAAAACAGGCAGCCCTACCAGATGGAATGCAGGATGAGGCGTGCCGACGGAGCCTGGCGCTGGCTGCTATCGCACGGCACACCAAGATTTGGAAGGAATAACCAGCTGCTGGGATACGTGGGATCCTCGGTAGATATTTCGGAACATAAACAAAGCCAGGAGGAATTACAAACTGCACTTGAGCAAATAAGGTTGTCGAAAGAAGCCGCACAACTGGGCACATTTGATATGGATCTTGAAAAAGGAACCATGCACTGGGATGACCGTTGCCGTACTTTATTCGGCATCCGTCATAATAACCGGGTTACTTATGAGAAAGATTTTATTGAAGGCCTTCATCCTGATGACCGTGAAAGGATTTTGAACCTGATTGAAAAACTTTTTATCAGGTCTGTAAGCGATGGCAACTATGATGTGGAATACAGGACGGTGGGAGCTGAAGATGGTATCATAAGATGGGTAAGGGCAAAGGGTAAGGTATATTTCAATGAATTTGATAAGCCGCTCCGCTTCATTGGTTCGGTACTTGACATAACGGAAAAAATGATGGACCTGCAGAGGATTGAAGCCCTGGTGGAAGAAAGAACAAAGGAACTGGCCCTTGCCTATGATAAACTGCAACTGACCAATAAAGAACTCCAGCGGTCGAACCAGAACCTTGAGGAGTTTGCGCATGCCGCTTCACATGATCTGAAGGAACCCGTCAGGAAAATTCATTTTTTCACCAACCAGCTGAAGGATCAACTCATTGCCCACCTGCATGAAACAGAAATCAGGTCATTTAACAGGATTGAAAATGCAACCCTGCGCATGGGCAACCTGATAGATGACCTCCTGCTCTATTCACATGTGAGTCACCGTCCGCATGAAACAGAAGATGTAGACCTCAACCAGAAAGTTCAGAATGCACTCGAAGACCTTGAGCTGGACATCACGGAAAAAAAAGCGGTGATCAATGTTGGAAAATTGCCGGTGATCAAAGGTTACCGGAGGCAGTTACAGCAGCTGTTT
>CBDUBK010000193.1:0-5224 GCA_965365375.1 uncultured bacterium
TGGAAGTCTCCAGGGAATGATCACACTGAATGATATACTTGAAGCAATCGTGGGTGACATTCCGCAAACCGGCATTGAAGATTACGAGATCGTTGCAAGGGAAGACGGCACCTTCCTTATTGATGCGCAGATACCTTTCTATGATTTTTTAAGCCGCTTTGGCAAAGCCGATTGGGCCAGCGAGATCGAATTTGATTTTGATACACTTGCCGGATGTGTATTGCATGAACTGGAAAGGATACCACAGACCGGTGATAAGATGACCTGGAGAGGATTCGAGATCGAGATCATGGATATGGATGGCCACCGCATTGATAAGGTGCTGATCAAACCCAGCCAGGACATCATCGATGAGATGGAGGATGAATGATAAGACTGCCGCGAATCAAACACTTAAACTGACTGCATGAAGCCAACGCGCAAGAAAGGAATCCGCATATTTTTTATTGCACTTCATATACTCATTGTATTTGTTTTCCTGCTTGTTGCCTTGGTACCCTTTCTTGATTCTGGAAATTTCTGGTTCATTGCTTTTTTAGGTTTGTCCTATCCCTTTTTATTGCTGGCAGTGATCCTTTGCCTGCTTATTTGTCTTGTATTTAGATCCAGGTGGACACTATTACCCTTGCTCGCATTGATCCTAAGCTTCCAGCAGATCAATGCTCTTTTTGCATTCCGGTTACCAAAAGATTTCAATGAACAAAAGGAAGAACAGACACTTCGTGTTCTTTCCTGGAACGTGAGCAAATGGTCGGAGAATAAAAATTCCATACGCGGTCGGCCTGAAAACAGTTTCGGCAGCCAGATGATGGATCTCGTGGCCTTACAAAATGCGGATGTACTTTGTTTCCAGGAATTTTTCCAGTGTTATGCACCCACCCTTTTTCCTGAAAACATAGAACCCATTAAAAAAATGGGATATCCCTATTATTATTTTTCTCCTTCCAACATCACAGTAAATGGTGCATTCCAGATGGGACTCATGATCTTTTCACGCTATCCGATTACCGACACCGCTTTTGTAAAACCCGGAACAAACAGCAATGCCGAGGGTTTCAGCTATGCGGATATCAACTTCAAGGGGAACACTGTCAGGATCTTCAATGCCCACCTGGAATCCCCGCGTATCAACCGTGCTGATTATATTGAACCCGGTAAAACAGAAGGCGCCGGGGGATTGCTGGGTAAGATCAAAAGAGGATATGCCATGCGTGCTGTTCAGTCTAAAAACCTGGAACTCCATTTACAATCCAGCCCTCACCCTGTTGTGCTTTGCGCTGATCTGAATGATGTACCCAACTCTTATGCATATTTCAAAATAAAAGGAAACAGGCTGCAGGATGCTTTCATCAAAAAAGGATCAGGCCTTGGAAGAACTTTCCGTTTTATCTCGCCCACACTGCGTATTGATTATATCCTGGCTGACAAGAAATTCAGGGTGCTGCAATTTGAAAAGCCCGGTTTTTTATATTCTGACCACTACCCTTTACTGGCCGACCTGGTATTGGAATAATCAGAAGCTGAAGGAATTCATACTGGCGGGGCAAACCTGCCTGTTACTTTTACGGTTACCATTCACCGTTACATGAACTATGTTGATCTGCTCATTGTTAAAATCACAGAGGAGTGAATTATTGACATCCATTTTTTTGAAACCGCCCACCTGTTCAACTTCGAAATACACATACACGGATTCCTTGTCGTTTTCATATCCCACAAAAGAATATTTTACGGCTTTCCCATCAACGGTTAAACTGAGATGCCTGGAAAAATAATCAGGGATGAACCTGTCAAATTGTGATTTATCCTTATCGGTCGTTATGTCAAGCGTGGCGCGGTAATTTTTTTCAAGAATGCTTTCCATATCATCAGCAAACATCTTGCAGCTGATCTCAAGCGTTTTTGCCGCTGCATTATGATTGATCTCTGTCACAGACAGGTAAAAAGGATGCGATGCCGTTTGCGCCGCTTCTGAAGCGGGTTGATGAGGGAAAAGGGCAGTCCATGAGAGGAAAAACCATTTAAACAGGATAAGTGCCATCAGCATATAATTTTTCGGTGTTACAAAAGTCTGCTTTATTTTGAAGGCTCAAACATAGAAAAGGTTAAAAACCTGTTTGTACACCCTTAAGGCACATGGAAGATTTTGGTTTCTATTTCAAATTCGGCTGGGATCATATCATTGATACAGGAGCTCTTGACCATATCCTGTTCATCGCGGTTCTCTCGGCCATTTACATGCTGAAAGACTGGAAACAGGTGCTGATCCTGGTGACTGCATTCACTGCAGGCCACGCCATTACCATGATACTGAGTTCCCGCAATATTATCGAAGTAAATACCGCCTGGATAGAATTTCTGATACCATGTACCATCCTGGTGACAGCCTTAACCAATCTTTTTCAAAAAACATTTACACATAAGGCCATCCGCATCAATTATTTCCTGGCACTTTTTTTTGGCCTGATCCATGGCCTGGCTTATGCCAACCTGATCAAATTTATGCTGGTGGATGAACAGGATTTCCTGCTCACATGGTTCAGCTTCAGCCTGGGATTGGAAGCCGGCCAGATTCTGGTAGTGTTAGCCATACTTTTGCTTGCGGAAGTATTTGTAAACCTCCTGAAACTGAACAGGAGGATCTGGGTTTTACTGTTATCCGGCATTGTGCTGGTATTTTCGCTGAAGATGGCTATTGAAAGGATCCCTTAGAATCAGAGTATCGATTTTACTTTTTAAATAAAAACACATGAAGAAAGTTTTCTTGTTTTTTGCAGCAGCCGGGCTATTTGCATCGTCGCATGCACAGAACATTCAAAACAACCCTGGTTCCAACCATGGTAACAAGTTTGAACAGCTGGGCACCATCCTGCCTACACCAAATGAATACAGGTCGGCCAGCGGCGCACCGGGTCCCAAATACTGGCAGCAGCGTTGCGATTATGATATCAAGGCCACTCTTGATGAAACCGCGCTGAAACTTACCGGAACGGAGACCATCACCTATTATAACAACTCTCCGGATGTACTCACCTATCTCTGGCTGCAGCTGGATGAGAATGAACACAGCTCAGTGAACAATGCCAACTACCAGACCAGCAACACCATGCCTAAAAATGCCATCCTTTCACAATTGGAAAGAATGGATGATGGCAAAACCGATAATGGCTATGGTCATAAGATCACCAAACTGACCGATGCTGCTGGCAAGGCATTAAAATACACCATCAACAAAACGATGATGCGTGTGGAATTGCCCCAGGCTTTGAAACCAGGCCAGAAATTTATTTTCAAATGCGACTGGTATTATAACATCCCTGACCGCATGACGCTCGGCGGTCGTGGCGGATACGAATACTTCGCGGAAGATGGCAATCATATTTTTACCATCGCCCAATGGTATCCACGTCTTTGCGTGTATACGGATTATACAGGCTGGCAGAACAAACAGTTCACTGGCCGCGGTGAATTCGCACTCACATTCGGAAATTTCAAAGTGCAGATGACCGTACCTGCTGACCACGTGGTTGGCAGTACCGGTGAATGCCTCAATTATGCGCAAACTCTCAATGCCACACAGCAGGCAAGATGGAGGCAGGCGCAGACCGCTAAAGATGTAGTGGAGATCGTAACACTTGCCGAGGCAAAGACTGCAGAAACTAAGAAAAGCAAGGCCACGAAGACCTGGATTTTCAAGGCTGAAAATGTACGTGACTTCGCATGGACCTCTTCCAGGAAGTTCGTTATGGATGCCATGCCTGTAACTGTTGAAGGCAAGAAGATCATGTGTATGAGCTTCTATGGTAAGGAAGCATATAACCTCTGGCGCCGTTATTCTACCAAGGTCGTTGCACATACCATTAAAACGTATTCTAAGTATTCCATCCCATATCCATACCCCACAGCTCAGAGCGTGGAAGCATCCAGCGGAATGGAATATCCCATGATCTGTTTCAATAATGGCCGCACTAACAAAGACGGTTCATACAGCGAGCAGACCAAGTATGGTATGATCGGGGTGATCACGCATGAAGTAGGTCATAATTTTTTCCCGATGATCATCAACAGCGATGAGCGCCAGTGGAGCTGGATGGATGAGGGCATCAATTCATTCGTTCAGCATCTCACGCAGGAAGAATTTGACAACCGTTATCCTTCCCGCCGTGGTGCTGCCTGGGCCATGACCGACTACATGAAACTGCCAAAAGACATGCTGGAGCCCATCATGACCAATTCTGAAAACATCATCAACTTCGGCAGCAATGCTTATGGCAAACCTGCTACTGCGCTGAATATTCTTCGCGAAACCGTAATGGGCCGCGAATTGTTTGATTATGCCTTCAGGGAATATTCAAGACGCTGGGCTTTTAAACATCCGGAGCCTGCTGATCTTTTCCGTACCATGGAAGACGCCAGCGGTGAAGACCTTGACTGGTTCTGGAGAGGTTGGTTCTACGGAACCGATGCTGTAGACATTTCTCTTGATTCCGTAAAATATGCCAGGGCACAGCCAGGCACACCTCCGCAACCCGGCAAGCCTGCCCTGCAACCCCTGGATAAACCTTCCATGGTTGTGGAAGATATCTCCAAGATCAGGAACAGGGAAGCCGGTATTCAATTCTATACCGATGCAGATACCAGCCTGCGCGATTTTTACTGGAGATACTCAAGAGGGCTGGAACCATATGATACAGCCAAATATGCAAGCACTGCAGGTGGCCCTGGAAGTAATACAGAAGCATTGAGCCCGGAAGAGCAGGCTAAGTATACCGGCAAACATTTTTATGAATTACACCTTTCCAATAAAGGAGGACTTGTATCACCCATCATCATCGAATGGACATTCAAGGATGGATCAAAAGAGACGGACCAGGTACCGGCATGGGTATGGAGGTATAATGAGAACAAGGTGACCAAATTTTTCATGAAGGACAAGGAAGTGGCTTCCATCAAACTGGATCCACTGCAGCAGACAGCTGATATTGACCAGTCCAATAATAACTGGGGTGGACCCACATCAGAACCAAGCAGGTTCCAGGTATTCAAAATGAAGCAGGCGGCACGGGGTTATTCCAATAATGTCAACCCCATGCAGAAAGCACAGGACAAAAAAGACTTCTGATAAAAGAGTGCTGATATTATAAGGCCATCCACCCGGGTGGCCTTTTTTTATTGCAGACTTACCAACAGTAGAAGTAAATTTAATAAGACAGAGATGTAAACA
>CBDUBK010000194.1:0-5222 GCA_965365375.1 uncultured bacterium
CACTTCAAACTCCGAAACAGTACTCACCGTTTTCCCCTGTGCATCCACACCCTGGACAACAACAACATACCGGCCTTTATTATCACCCGTATAAAATTTCACCTCATTACTATTCACCACCGGCTGCCAGTATAAAGTATTCCGCAGGTCAGGAATCCTGTTGGCTTTTAATTGTTCATTACTATAATCAGGCGCATAGAACTCCCTTCTCAACTGCAGCCCTTCATAATCAACCTGCACCGCATGGCTCGATAGATCAAAACCCTCAAAATTCTCATTATAAGAACGGAAGCTCGCCAGCGCATGAAAAACAGAAGCACCAAAAACATAACTCTTGGGAATCAGCTCCAGGCTTTTGATCTTTACAGGATCATAACTGAAGATGGCATTGGGATTGAACAATGGAACACCATCAACCATCACCAGGATATTATCCGTATAAAAATTACGCTCTGTTTCATTCCATAATTTAAAACGCAGGGATGATCCGCTGCCCTTTACACCTACATTCACCTCCCTCACATATTCACGCAACACCTCTTCCATCGTACCGAATCTTTTATAATCATCCAGCCGGTAAGTTGCAGCAGGCTGACCGTAAAAGAAAAAGGTATCGATCACCTGTGGTGCCAGGTAACGGCGGATGCTGTCCGCAACATAAATATGCTGCGCCTGCATTCCAATGCTATGGCTTACCAGGCTTTCTTTGTAAGATGGTGACAACCTGAATTCAGGCCTTGCTTCGGGCTGCGCAAATGTTTCGGCAAATGGACTTTGCAGTGCGATGCGGTACATGGAATCCTTTGCATAATTCACCTGCAGCACCAGGTCACCGGGACCATAATGATCCTTCACATCAAAACGCACCAGCCCTTTTTCATCACTCATACCGGTGTAGAGTTTATGCTTTGAACCGGGAATGGAAAGAAATGCCTGGATATTTTTGGCAGGCTGGTTATTCCTGCTGTCGGTTATCAACGCTGTAATAAAATGTCCTGTGCGCTCCGGCTGGTAAACAGCTGAAGGATTCTGTTCCAGGATCGTTTCCCAGTTAAACCTTCTCCAGCCATGCGTCATCATCAGCAACTCGGATGTTCTTTTTACTTCCGCGCTATTGGAAGAAAAATAATATGCAGGTTGTTCAATGCTGCCGCGCAATTCGGAACTCAGCCAGATATGACTGGTGATATCACCGGCATCCGCCTGCTGTAAAGAATCAAGCTGGAATACCGCTAAAGAAAGATTACCCTGTTCAATGGAAGGCAGGTTCACATTCAAAGCAACCTGCTCGCGGGAACCATATTGGTTCTTTCCAGATTTGACACTGAGTGGCTGGCTTTTTTCCGGCTGAAGGAAGTACAATCTTTCACACACCGGCTTTTGCTCATTATTAAAAACCGTCAGTTGTGAAATACCCTCGCCAAGGTCGGATTTATCAACCAGGAAACTGGTCATACCATCAGAGATCACCGCACGCTTGACGGTTTTAACCACCTGGCCATTCTGAACCAGTAAAAAGATCTCAGGATAACCTGAACGCACATTCGTGGAAATAGAAACACGTACCCGGTTGTTCTCCACATCCTCAACTACCATCGTGTAACCTTTATCATAAGGTTCAGGCAGGGCCTTTGTCACAAATTTTCCATCAGGAAGTACAAACATCATCCTGTACACCTGGCCTGCTTTAGGCTGCAGGTCAAAACTGCCCATACCGAATTTGTAAGGCTCATAAACGGAAATGGTATCATTGTTCTGGTTGAGCAAATAAGCTTTACCCTGCAGACCGCGCCCGAACTGGTCATTTGCCTTGAAGGCGACACGTGAAAGAAGACCTGTTACCAGGTTTCCACCTTCAGGATAAATATTCAATTCATATAATGGTGCAACTGCTGCATCAAAATTTTCCGGGGTCTTGAGGGGATTGACAACCGTAATGGTTTTTTCAAAAAAACGTGCAGGCCCCAGGTTCTTCATGGCCATGGTATAGGCACGGAGCGTATAGTGGCCGGTATTTAAACCAACAGGCAACTGGAAAGATCCATGACCACCCTTGTCATTCATTTCCATCTTAGCCCTTCCTACAGGTTTATTGGACGCATCAAGGATCTCCGCGTAAGCCACCTGGCTTGCAGCCGAAGGCTGGTTGGTGTGCCCGTCAAATGCATACAGTTTGAACCATACCAGTTCACCTGAAGTATAAAAACTTTTATCGGTATGCACATAGATCTTCTCCTGCAGCAGCGTGCTGTTGTACCGGTTGATCTTTTCCTTGACAGGTAAGAGCAGGTCCGACTGCGCGGAAGCGGCAGGCGCGATGATGATGGCCAGGAAATAAAAAAAGTATTTGCTCGTATATCTCATGTTCTTGAAAAATAAATGTTACCAATAGCTCGGCATGTTCAGGTTACCACCCCTTGCGGTACAGTCCACGCACTGGGCGGGACCGAAATAATATTTATCAACCACACCGGGTGCCAGTTCCGCGGCGCTGTAAGGCAGGAAAGTAGGAACCCATAATGAAATGGAATCTGGGTGGTTCTTCACTTCTACGGTATAACAGCTTTGCGGGTAATTCCAGTTGGCCTGGTTGGCAGTGATAAAGATGCGCTGTTGTTTGATGTCGGAAGCGGTAAGATAACCGATCACCCCTTCTTCAGGATCAGAGATGCAACGGATATTGCCTTTGAGTTCTGATGGCTGCGGATCGAAGATGCTGCCAATGGATTCCGTATTTTTTTTCATCAGCAGGAAGTACTGGTAGGCCTCTCTTGTAAGGCTTTGCTGCCTCACCAGGATGCTGTAGCGGTAACCCAGTCTTTCGGATTGCAGTGGAATAAAATGAATAGGCGTTTCACTGATCACATCTGATTGCAACTGCGCTGAAGAGCCCAGGTTGATGGTTGTGGAGCTGGCGTATTTCCAGCAACGGTACCTGTAGTTGGGAGAGAAAACAATATTTGTCCCGCCCTGGTATTCATACTGGGCCGTATAATAGGAACGGATCTCCCAGGTCTCATCAAAATCCCATTTATAATACCGGGTGTTATTGGTAGCATCATGCGTGCTGGCATAGATACGCAGCCCGTCTACGTCGCGGCTCCAGGTAATGCTGTCAATTGCCGGGGTGGTCTTGGCCTCTACATAATCTGACAGGTATTCCTTTGAATTGGTTTTAATACGTAAGCGGTATTGCTCACCGGGAACTGCCGGTAACTGCGCATGCGTATAAAATCCTCCACCGGTTTCAGCGAAAGGAAATACAGTACCTGTTGAATTTTCAACAGTGACGGTGGCCTGCAGTACCGGTTTGATCTGGGCGGCATCCTGCAGGCTTACTGCCTGTGTGAGCCTGAAACTTGTAGGACCCTGTCCCACGTTCAGCAAACCATCCACTACCAGGACTGAAACATCGCCCGGCTTCAATTCAATATCATAAGGATCCTTACATCCTGCCATCAGTACCAGCAATAAAGCGGCCCAGTTCCATTTTTTCATTTTCCATTTAATTTTCACAGGTGAAGCTGTTGTGTTTCCTGAAACATTGCCCTCACCCGGGATATATGATCGTTGTTCTTTCATTCCAGTTTTTTTTACCAGTAAGCCGGCATGTTCAGATCACCTCCTTTACGGGTGCAATCCACACAGGTCGCCGGGGCCATATAATATAAAATCGGGCTACCCCCCGGGCTCAGCAAGGCTCCCCAGGGCAAATAAAACGGCACCCATTTTCTTACAGAATCCATATGCTTGTCAACATCAATGGATGGACAGTTCTCAACATAAGACCAGTTGGCTTCCGTATCCGTAACAAAAATTCTTTTCTCAGTTGTTGTTGTTGCCACCACGAAACCTATTACCCCTTCATCCGGATGGGAAATACATTTGATATTACCCCTCAGTTCAGAAGGCTGCGGATCAAATATGCTCCCGATGTTCTCCGTATTTTTTTTCATCAGTAAAAAATACTCGTAAGCTTCGCGGGTCAGGCTTTGCTGTTTCAGCAGCATGCTGTAACGGAAATTCAGCTTGTCGGAACCCAGCGGGATAAAATGTACCAGCTGTTCATTCAATACATCCTGCTGCAACTGCGCAGTAGTACCCAATGCGAGGTTCCTTGAACTGTCGTACAACCAGCAGCGGTAATTGTACATATCATGCTTTAGAACAGTATCGCCGGTCCATTTATAATCCGCTGTATAGAAGGACCTGATCTCCCAGGTCTCATCAAACTTCCAGTTATAATACCGGGTATTGTTAGCCGCATCATGTGTGCTCACATAAAACTTCAAACCGTCAGCATCTTTTTTCCATGTGATGGTATCAATTGCAGGTGCTTTTCTTGCCTCAACAAATTCAGACAGGTATTCCTTGTTCTGCGCGGTTTTGATCCGCAACCTGTAACGTTCACCTATCACCATTGGCAACTGCTGATGCCGGTAATTTCCACCGCCAGATTCAGTAAAAGGATAGACCACACCCGATTCTGATTCAACAGAAACCATGGCCTGGTTCACAGGTTTGAATTGTTTCTGTGGGAGCGGAACAGATTCACTTAACCGCACCTGGGTAGGTCCCTGTCCTGCATTCAACTCACCTTCCACTACCAGCCACGACCTGTCCGATTCACGCAACTCCGCCTCGTAGGGGTCTTTACAACCCGCAAGCAGCAGTATGAATGAATAAGGAAGGCAGCGTTTCAGCATCAGAACCTGATATTGAAATTGATGAATGGAATGGCACTTCCGAAGATGGATAATTTATAACCGTTCACCAGCCCGTTCTCCGATACATAATAAACGGAGAATGGATTACGCCTCCCGGTCATATTGTAAACACCGATGGTCCATGAATTATGTGTGCGCTGTTTTACTTTATAGTTACCATCAATATTCAGGGAGAAATCAGCCCTGAAATAATCGGGGATCCTGTAGGCATTCCTGTCGGAATACAATACGCGCTGTGAACCTCCATAATAAAATCTTCCAACAGGAAGAGTAATCGGCCTGCCCGTGCTGTAGGTCATATTCAGTGAAAGACTGAAACGGTGATTGACCTTGAAGTTTCCAACGGCTGTAACATCATGCGGCTTATCATAATTCGCGGGGTACCATCTGCCACCATTTACAGGTGTGCTGATGGTGGGATCATCCATCTGCAGCAGTATGCGTGAATAGGTGTAGCTCACCCAGCCATTCAATTTGCCAATGTTTTTTTTCACC
>CBDUBK010000195.1:0-5219 GCA_965365375.1 uncultured bacterium
GGCCCCATGAAATATCGGTGATGTACAGCAAACCATCCAGTCCGCCGAGATCCATAAATGCACCAAAGTCTGTAATGTTCTTAACAGTTCCTTCAAGTACCTGGCCTTTCTCAAGTTTACCGATGATCTGTGCACGTTGTGCTTCGATATCAGATTCAATAAGAGCTTTGTGAGATACAACAGCGTTCTTAATGGCTTCGTTGATCTTAACCACTTTGAACTCCATTGTTTTTCCAACAAACTGGTCGTAATCCGTTACAGGCTTCACGTCGATCTGAGAACCTGGCAGGAAGGTTTCCATGCCAAATACGTCTACGATCAGGCCGCCTTTTGTTTTGCTGGTAACAGTACCGGTAACGATCTCACCTGTTTTGTGGATCTCAACGATACGCTCCCATGCACGTGTGATACGGGCTTGTTTGCGGCTGAGATTCAGGTTGCCGTCCCTGTCTTCTTTTTCTACTACCATCACTTCCACTTCATCACCAACTTTCAGTCCCTGGATGTCGCGGAATTCGTTGAGGGAAACAAGACCATCGGATTTGAAACCGATGTTGAGCACTACGTCGGTTTTAGTGATACCAACCACGGTGCCTTTGATCATTTCACCATCATTGAGCTGTACGAAAGTGTTTTCATACACTTTGTCGTACTTCTCTTTTTCTTCACTGGTATAACTGGCCACGTTACGTTTGTCGATGGTCCAGTCAAAATCATCATGCGCTGTTGCTATACGTTCTTCAACAGGCGCCTGGACAGGTACATTTGATGTCGCTGTAGCAGTTTCTGCCTCTGCAGATACCTGCTCCTGGCCTTCAGCGTTTGGGCCTGCCTCGCCGGCTGGCTGGTTAACAATTTGATTTTCTTCCATAAAAATTCCCGTTGTTTTTGTTCGGGGCGGCAAAAATAGGCTAAATGCCCCGGTTAAAAGCTTTTTCAGCCTTGTTTTTTGTTAGGATTCAGTTAGTTCTAACCCACTGATAATATGGCTGTTATCCTATGGATTTTAAGCGGATAAAAAGTTTTGTATACAAAACGGATAAAAGTGGGAGTTGCAGCCTGTCCACAGGAGAGAATTTGCCGGCTTTTGCCTAACTTTTCATACCGCCCCGTCTTCCCCAATTTCCTCCGAATGATCAATTAATCAAATCAACTGCGTCATGAAAAAGATCATCGCTTTCATGCTGTGCTGCTGCCTGTTCACCGCCGCGGACGCCCAGATCATTATTGACTCCGGAGCCACGTGGAAATACTGGGCCAATACCCAGGCCAATATGCCTGCTGCAACATGGAAAGGTGGCGGAGCATTCGATGAATCCGCATGGACAGAGGGTGCTTCAAAACTGGGTTATGGAAATGACGGTGCAATAACGCTTGTACCCGCAGGTTGCGGAACTCTGGGCGCACCCGGTACCTGTACACCCAAATACACAACAACCTATTTCAGGAAAACTTTTAACCTGGCCAGTGTTACCGATTATGCGGGCTTCACCATCAGGATGCTGCGTGATGATGGAGCCGTTGTTTATGTAAACGGAATTGAAGTATGGAGAAGCAATATGCCTGGTGGAGCTACCAGTTATTCCACTCTTGCCACCGCTGCAGTCAGCGGAACGGATGAATATGTTTTTTATGTTTCACCTTTTATTTCTGCTGCTTCATTTGAAACAGGTGTCAATATCATTGCCGTTGAAGTGCACCAGAGCGGTGCAACCAGCAGTGATATGAATTTTAATTTACAGCTCGAAGGCATACCTGTTACGGCGCACGAAGTAATTTATAAATGGTCCGGAGGTATTACGCCAACTTCAGCAAGGGTTAGTGCGAAACTTGCCATTCCCACCACGCAGGCAAGACTGCTGGTAAGTACTAGTCCTGCACTTTCAAGTCCCATCTATGGACCTTATGGCACCGCTGATGCCACGCATAACATGATGGTGACCCTGGATGTAAATGGATTAACCCCTGCTACAAAATATTATTACGCGGTGGAGGCCAATGGTGTTGTTGATGTTTCGGCAGATGATGTCGGAAGTTTTACAACTTCAGCCAATGGGATTTATTCTTTCAGTTTTACAGCAGGAGGTTGTGGAGTTTCCTCCAACCACCCGGTTTATACAAAGATGTCTGAAAAAAACCCTGATCTCTTTATCGCGCTCGGTGATTTTCATTATGCCAATCCTAATTCAGGTACGGATATCAATGTGCACCGGGCACCTTATGAATCCAACATGCTTTCGCAGCCGGCATCCTCCGCTTTTTTTAAAAATGTTCCGCTCGCCTATGTTTGGGATGATCATGATTATTCCGGCAATGATTCTGATTCCAACAGCGTTGGCCGGATCAATGCAAGGCTGGCTTACCAGGAATATGTTCCGCATTACCCGCTTGCAAGAGGAAGCGGAAATGTGCCCATTTACCAGTCATTTACCATGGGCCGCATCCATTTTATCATGTCAGACCTCAGGAGTACCAGGCACCAGGCCAATGGTGTGCTGTGGGATACTTTGCAGAGACAATGGTTCAAAGCCCAGTGTTTGTATGCCAAAAACAATAACCTCGTTATTGCCTGGATCAACCCTATTTCATTTGGAGGAACGCAGGCGGATAACTGGGGAGGCTTCGCATCAGAAAGAACCAATGTTTCCAACTTTTTGAAAGAGAATCAAATTGAGAATTTTTTTATCCTTAGTGGCGATGCGCATATGCTGGCGATAGACGATGGAACCAACCATGATTTTTCAACCCTGGGCAATACGGCCAGGTATCCTGTGTTTGCCGTGGCCGCACTCAACCAGAATGGAAGCAATAAAGGAGGCCGTTATAACGTGATGCCGGATGGCACTGTTGATCCGAATCCGCTTGCCAATTATGTGTACACCAATCCCAATAATACCATCGGCCAATATGGCCTGATAGAAGTAAATGATAACGGGCTGGAGATCTGTATCAGTTTTACCGGCTTCCGCGTGACCAATACCGGTACGGAAACCCAGCTGGCTACTTACAGTTTTTGCAGGATGCAGTCGGGTGCGCTGCCGCTCAAACTTTCATCCTTCACTGCCAAACTGAATAACAGGAAGGAAGCAGAACTGGAATGGATCATGAGCGACCAGGCAGATTGTAAGGATTACGAAGTGGAACACAGCAGCAATGGCCAGGACTTTACAAGGATCACATCTGTGAACTGTCATTCAACCAGCCATTACCGTTATATCCATAATACTGTAGTTCACAGAACAAATTATTACCGATTACGTATGAACGGGCTGGATGGAAGTTTTACTTATTCCCCTGTGAGGAAACTGGTGATGGAAAATAAATTTTCGCTCAGCATACAACCCAACCCTGCAAAAAATGTTTTGCAGTTAAGGATAGGTACAAATTACAAAGGGCAGGCACAATTCCTTGTGCATGATGCCTCTGGAAGAGAAGTTCTAAAAGGATCCTTTGAGTTGGTGGATGGAATAAAAATTCATGCAATTGATATCAGCAGGCTGACCAGGGGCAATTACAGGGTCACCATTATAAAAGATGAAGAAAAAATTTCTGAAGGATTCGTGGTTTTATAATCGGAGTTTACTAAACCAAGCTGTGCGCGGATTACCTGCGACGTGAAGCGTGAATCGTGAGACGTGAAATCATAACTGGCTGGAAGCCCCTCACCATCCACCATTCACCATCCCCCATTCACGCCTCACCACTCCGTTCCACCACACTTTTCGCCGCAATAAACCCGCTAGTCCATGCATGCTGGAAATTAAATCCTCCGGTGATACCATCCACATCAAGTATCTCGCCTGCAAAAAACAAATTCTCCATCTTCCTGCTCATCATCGTATGCGCATCCACTTCATTCAGGTTGATACCGCCTGCCGTTACAAAATCTTCCTTGAATGTTGTTTTACCTTTCACACTAACAGTGAAGTCCACCAGGTTTTTCACCAGCAGGTTTTCAGCTTTCGAAGAAATATCTGCAAATCTTGCATCAGTACTGATACCTGACTGCTCCAGTAAAAATTCCCATAGACGCTGCGGCAATCCCATATTCTGGTTACTGATCTTTTTGGAAGCCTGCGCATCTCTTGCAAATCTCAGTTGTTCTTTGAGTCCTGGTTCATTCAATCCGGGAAGCCAGTTAATATGAGCAGTGAATTCATATTTTTTATCAGCTAATAACCTTGCGCCCCATGCACTCAACCTGAGTACAGCAGGCCCGCTAAGCCCCCAGTGCGTAACCAGTACAGGTCCTTCTTCAACAAGTTTGGTACCCTCTATTTTCACCCGCGCCTTATCAACAGTTATTCCCATGAGTTTTGTAATGGGATGATGTGGCAGGTTGAAAGTAAAAAGTGATGGTACGGGTTCAGCATGTGTATGTCCCAGTTCGTTAAGCCATTGGTACATGGCAGATTTTGGAAAGCCACCGCAGGCCAGGCAAACATAATCAGCTGTAAAAACCTGTCCTGAAGAAGCCTGCACTTCAAATTTCTCTTTTTTGCGGATGGCTGTAACGGCAGTATTCAACCTGAGGTCAACACCATAGAGATTGGCCTCATTTACCAGGGCATTTATGATGCTTGAGGATGAATCAGAAACGGGAAACATGCGCCCGTCTTTTTCCACTTTCAGCTTCACATTTCTTTGTTCAAACCATTTGATGGTATCTGCTGTAAAAAATCCGTGAAAAGATTTTTTGACAAAATGCTGCCCGCGCGGGTAACGTTTGCTCATCTCCGTTATATCGTCGAGGTCATGAGTTACATTGCAACGTCCTCCGCCGGAGATCCTGACCTTCGATAAAAATGAAGAAGTTTTTTCCAGCAGTAATACCCGGAGTGCAGGGTTCAGCCTGGCCGCATTCACGGCACAAAAAAAACCCGCAGCGCCTGCGCCCACTACTATCAGGAGAGGAGAAACAGCTGCCGGCCGGGGATACGAAGACATCTGTGATGATTAAATTTTTAGGAGAACAGGATTCAGACCTGCAACATCATCTCAATAATCGCAAAACAGGTTGGGATTGGCCTTTTCTGCTGCTTCGATGGGCGCATAATTGGAAAGTACATCCGCCTGGTTTTTTTTCACGCATACATCATGTTCAAAGTGCGCCGAAACTTTATTGTCTTTTGTCCGGATCGTCCATCCATCTTCATCATAGCTGATCTCCCTGACCCCAAGATTTATCATGGGCTCGATCGCGAGCACCATTCCTTCTT
>CBDUBK010000196.1:0-5215 GCA_965365375.1 uncultured bacterium
CATATTCCCTTGCCACAAAGCCCGGATGAAAAAACAGTTCCCTCAGGGTATGAAAGAATTTCCCGTCGAAATGAAGAATATCATAAACAAAATGTTTGGCAAGGCTCCAGAAACTTTGTTTGGGTACCACGTTCGGCTGGCCACAGTTCTGGCAATAATAACCGGCGACAATGGTGCTGCAGTTGAGACAGTTCTTTTCTTTACGTTCTGGCTGGTGGGACACGCAAAATTTTCCTAAAAATAATGACAAAACCTCCAGTTCCCTGCCTGAAAGGTGGATTCACGGAAACCATTATCTATTTTTGGACAAACAATATCTTAATGAGAGCAATTTTCCTTGTGTTCATTGTGCTGGCTGCCCTGCCGGCCACCGCCCAGTATTATTACAAGGATATCATCGGCACCAGGGAATCCGCTGAACTGATCCGCAGTTACATAAAGAATAAAGTCAACCGCGTGGTGCTGACCAGTTACGATGCGGAAAACACCCGCCTAGATGGGTTTTATGTAGAACAGCAATTCGATCCTGCTACACAGACCCTGAAAACCACTACACGTTCCGGTGATGGCAATCCATCCATCCTGCTTACCTACGCTGATGGCAATGGAAATGTGATCAGGACAGTCGACAGCAGCAATCTCGTTGTAAGCACCACCAGTTATACCTACAACAACCAGGGACAATTATTAAGCATCACGCATAGTTCTTCTGACTCAGCACGCTCCATGAATAAATCTGATGTACATAAATGGGAGTGGAATGGCAGATCACCCGTGAGCATGTGGCGCATCAAGAATGGTTCAGATTCTACCAGGGTTGAATTCAAACTGGATGCGGAAGGGAACGTGATTGAAGAAACCGAGATCAGGCGCGGTGTTCGTGGCGGACCTGTTTATTATTATTATAATGAAAACAATATGCTCACTGATGTGGTGAGGCATAATTCCAAGGTCGGCATCCTGCTGCCCGAATTCATGTTTGAATATTCTTCCAAAAATGAAGTGATCCAGAAGATCACGGTACCTGTCAACAATCCTGATTACCTGATCTGGAGATACCAGTACAATGAGCAGGGACTAAAAGTGAAGGAAGCGATCTACGACAAGCATAAAAGCCTGAGTGGGAAGATTGAATACCAGTATAGTTTCGGGAAGTGAAAACAAGTGCGAAAGAAACAGAGTGAGTGCGGAGGGAGTGAAGATTTTACCGCAGAGAAAGAGGCTAATGGCTATTAGCCTTTGGCCTTTAGCGAAAACAATACCCTGAATAAAACAAGTGCGAAGAAACAGAGCGAGTGCGGAGGACGCACCCGCTCTGTTTCTTCGCACTTTCTTCTTGTGCCCAAGACTGGATTCGAACCAGCACGCCGTTTCCAGCGCTACCACCTCAAGGTAGTGCGTCTACCAATTTCGCCACCTGGGCAGGCCATCCTTTGAGATTTGGTTTTTGAAGCCTATTGCTCCTCCAAATTCTGTCAGGGGTTGCAAATGTATCTATTTTATCAAAACAATTCTAAAAGTTGTTCCTTTTCCTGGCTCAGAACTTTTTACCGTCAGGCTGCCTTTGTGATACTGTTCAATGATCCTCTTGGATAAGCTTAGCCCAAGGCCCCAGCCCCGCTTTTTGGTAGTGAATCCTGGCTTGAAAACATTATTGATGTTCTGGGCCGAGATTCCCTTGCCGGTATCCGCCACATCAATCGTGATGTTTTTTTCGCCATCCCTGATGTCAATATTTATGGAGCCCTTGCCCTCCATCGCATCCAGTGCATTTTTTAAAAGGTTCTCGATCACCCAGTCAAACAGGGGAGCGGAAATCCGCGCCATTAAAACTTTCTGACCATGGTCATTGATGGCAAAATTCACTTTACCCCCGGCACGCTTGCGGATATATTCCACCATCTGGTCAACCTGCTCCACCACATTCTTATCTTCAAGCTGTGGTGTGCTTCCGATCTTACCAAACCTGTCCGATACCAGCCGCAGCCTGCTCACATCTTTTTCAATCTCGGGAAGAAAGGCTTCCCCTGAATGGGTTTCTTTCAACAGTTCCACCCATCCTTCAAGGGAGGAAACAGGTGTGCCCAGCTGGTGAGCTGTTTCCTTTGCCATACCTGCCCACAAATGATTTTGGGTAGAGCGGTAATTACCTCTCAGTGCCAAAATCGTGATCAGGATAAATAATCCTACTATAAATAATTGCACAAGTGGATAATAACGTACTTCATCCTGGAGACGGCTGTGTCCATAATAATACCGGTTGACACGGGTGGTATCCAATGGATCTTTCCAGATGAGTGGTTTGTTTTCTGCACGCAGGTCTTCCAGTACTCTTTTGATGTAAAGTGAATCTTCTGAAATTTTCGCGGTATCTATATTCTTGAATTCAATAATGCTGTCATTCTCATTGGTCCAGATAATGGGAATATCTGTATTATCATTGATCACGCGCAGGTTCAGCCGGGTATCACCCGTGAAGTAAGGACTTGCCAGCAGGCTGGTGGCTTCCACCCAGGCATCCACTTTTTGTTTTTCTTCTTTTTCAATTTTTTTAGCGAGATAGGACGAATACCAAATGGTACCACTCACGATCAGTATCGCCACAAGAGCCAGCAGGGTACGCCAGTTTAACAGTTGACCTATCATCTTCCGAAAATAATAAGTATATATTCGCTTCTCTTATTTTTGATCAAATAAATTGTAGTTGAACCTGCCTTCTGTTGCTATTGTCATCCTCAACTGGAATGGTAAACATCATCTCGGTGAATACCTGCCTTCGGTGTTGAAAACATCATATCCAGGGACCAGGATCATAGTTGCGGACAATGCGTCAACAGATGATTCCCTTTCTTTTTTGCAACAGTATTTTCCCCAGGTCGAATTAATCAGCCTCGATAAAAACCATGGTTTTGCAAAAGGTTATAATGAGGCTTTGCAACAGGTGCATGCTGATTATTATGTATTGCTCAATTCAGATGTGGAAGTCACAGCAGACTGGCTTCAACCTCTTGTAACCTTACTGGAATCTGATCCCGGCCATGCGGCCTGTATGCCCAAGATCCTGTCGCATAAAAACAAAACCCTTTTTGAATACGCAGGAGGTGCGGGGGGCTGGATCGATTATTACGGGTATCCATTCGCCCGGGGACGTGTCTTTGCTTTTTGCGAGATGGACCATGGACAATACGATTCAACAACTGAAGTTTTCTGGGCCTCCGGGGCTGCCATGGTCATCCGGAGTAATGTTTATCATGAACTGAAAGGTTTCGATGAATATTTTTTTGCGCACCAGGAAGAAATAGACCTCTGCTGGCGCATTCATCTGTCCGGATACAAAGTTTTTTGTTGTCCCCAATCCACGGTGTATCATGTAGGAGGCGGAACCTTACCAAGAGGCAATTCCCGGAAGACCTTTTTGAATTTCCGGAACAACCAGATCCTCCTGGCTAAAAACCTGCCGCTTTCAGAAAAATGGTGGAAAATCCCTTACCGAATGATGCTCGACCAGGTATCTGCGCTAAAGGGCTTGCTGGGTGGAGATACAGGATATTTTATAGCTATTTTCAAAGCCCATATTGGTTTTATGGACTGGCTGTTCTTTTATAATAAAGAAAAAAACAGCCTGAAGCGGCTTCATTTAAGAAAATTACCCGGTGTGTACCATGGCAATATTGTATGGGAGCACTTTGCGAGGAGAAAAAAATCCTTCAAGGTTATTGTTGGAAGTAAGGAGGGCACCTGATTGCCTCATTTGACGCTAATCATTTAAAAATCAACATTAATTTTTAACATTTCACTTCCTGCCTTATTTTTGCCCCACAAATTCGATTTATGGATTATCGTCAGGCGGAATACCACGAAGAATTACAGAAGGTCCAGGACAGGGATTTCACCCACAACTGGGTAGCCTCTTCTGGTTTCCTGTTTTATCTTTCTATTTTTTGTTTGCTGGCATTTGTATTGGGCAGCTGCTACAATTTGTATGCAGAGCGTTATAAGAATGCAACGCCAAAGAATGTAGTGGTGCAGGAAAGCACGATGTATACTCCAAAGTATAGCGCCCCTAAATAATTTTTGCCTGATTTTTTGTTGCAATGGTCTCAATACCTATTTTTGCAACCCCTTAGTTCTTTGTATTTGAAATAGAAGTATTTAAGCCTCACGATCGAATTGGAAAATGAGGTTTTGAATCATATTCCCACCTTCGCTAAAGCTTGCGCCTTCGCAAAAGCTTTGGCGTACGAGTCTGTGGGTAAAAGCGGAAGTAGCTCATTTGGTAGAGCACGACCTTGCCAAGGTCGGGGTGGCCGGTTCGAGCCCGGTCTTCCGCTCAGAAAAGTTATTGGCATTAGGAAGGGCGAGAAGTTTATCCCGAGAGGATCGAGGGAAGCCCGGTCTTCCGCTCAGAAATTTCCTCCCTAGCGGAGGATTTTTTTTCTCTATCAGGCCCTGGTGGTGAAATTGGTAGACACGCAGGACTTAAAATCCTGTTCGCAGCAATGCGAGTGCCGGTTCAAGTCCGGCCCGGGGCACAAGGAGGAGAGTGAGAGCGAGTGCGGAGTGCGTTGCATCCCTCTTCCTTCGCACTGTTCCTCAGACTTCTTTCATCTCTCCCTGTTTTTATTCTCCTCTATTCTTGTTGCAAAACTCAATCATAGCCAAATTCTGTTTTTGATCTTAGATGATCAATCCACAAAACGATGTTTTCGTACGAGAGTTTAGAGGTTTATAAAAAAGCCTACCTAACGAATCAAAAGGTTTACAGGCTTATCAAAGAAAGGAGAACTATACCCGCATATGCCAAAAATCAATTGGGAAGAGCCAGTTTGAGTATTATGCTCAATATAGCTGAAGGATGTTCGAAATTCAGTAGCAAAGACAAAAGAAATTTTTACGTAACAGCAAGGGGATCTGCCTTTGAATGTTCTGCCCTGATTCAATTTTTGTCTGATGAAAACGAAATCGATTCTGAAACCAGAGATGAACTTTTTGCCAGTTATGATGAAATCTCGAAAAATCTTTTTGTGCTGATCAAAAGGTTAGGAAATCTTAGTGCATAAATCAGGAGAAACATTCTTTCCCACGAGTATTAATTGATCTATCGTTATTGAAAAGTTGATTTATTTCATTTAAGGTTCTTCCTCAACAACCTCCCCACCACCACCATCTTTTTCCCATTCATTTCAACCAGCATATTGCCATTCTTTCCACGAAT
>CBDUBK010000197.1:0-5212 GCA_965365375.1 uncultured bacterium
ATGCGCATTGATCTCGATAAAGTTCCAACCCGCCAGCAGCATATGAAAGCCTGGGAATTGTTATTGAGCGAAAGCCAGGAACGGATGTTACTCGTTGTTGAAAAAGGTAAAGAACACCTTGTAAAAAAAGTATTTGATAAATGGGATCTTGAAAGTGCCGTGATTGGTGAAGTAACTGATGACGGACTTTTAAGCTTTTATATAGCAGGCCACCTGGAAGCGCAGATCCCAGCTGAAGAACTGGTACTTGGTGGAGGTGCACCACAATATGACAGGCCCTATCATGAACCATCCTACTTCAGCGAGATCAAAAAATATGATGCTTCAAAAATTACTGAACGGGCTCATTTGAAAGATGCCGCGAAACAACTGGTACAACTTCCTTCCATTGCATCAAAAAGATGGATCACGAACCAGTACGATAGCATGGTAGGCACTGCGAACACCTCCACCAACGAGCCGGCTGATGCGGCGATTGTTTTGGTAAGGGAAACCGGTAAGGGCATTGCTGTTACAGTGGATTGTAACAGCCGTTATGTTTATGCGGATCCATATAAAGGAGCTATGATCGCGGTAGCAGAGGCAGCAAGAAATATTGTTTGCAGTGGTGGTAAGCCCCTTGGTGTTACCAACTGCCTCAACTTCGGAAATCCTTATGATCCCGAAGTTTATTTCCAGTTTGTGAATGCCATCAAAGGAATGGGTGAGGCCTGCAAAAAATTTGATACACCTGTTACAGGTGGCAACGTAAGTTTCTACAACCAGAATCCCGACGGTCCTGTATTTCCCACACCAACTATAGGTATGGTGGGACTGCTGGATGATCTCAGGAAAAAAATGACGCTGGATTTCAAGCAGGCCGGTGATGTGATTTATCTGCTCGGAACTTCAAGGAATGACCTGGCTTCTTCAGCCTATCTGAGTAAAATTTTAAACCAGGCTTATTCGCCTGCACCCTGGTTTGATCTTGATGAAGAATTCAAACTTCAGCAGCAGCTGGCTTCCCTGATCGCTTCCGGAATACTCCGTTCAGCTCATGATATCAGTGAAGGCGGTTTGGTGGTAAACCTTCTCGAAAGCGGCTTCCCGCGTTCATATGGATTCTCTATTAAAACCGATGATACCATCAGGAAAGATGCATTTTTATTTGGAGAAGCGCAAAGCAGGGTAGTGGTGAGTGTGGATGCTGAACAGGAAGCAGCCTTCCTGGAAAAAATGATCACCTTCCCCTGTACGAAACTGGGAGTGGTCACGGAAGGGAAGATTGAAGTGAATGGTGAGAACTGGGATGAAATTGAATCCTGGAAGGAATTGTATGATACTGCAATTGAAAAGCAGCTGGCACATGAACTGGAATCTGAAGCACTTGGCATGATATAAATTCAGTATAAGAAAAGGGAGCAGGAGCGGAATGCCCGCATATACTCCTGCATTTACTTCTGCGTTCGCGCTATTTTTCCACGCATTGTTAAAAACCGCTAACTGCACAAAAATTTGCAGTAGGTTTGCATGACCTTCTGGAATTAATCCGGCCAATTCCACCGGTCACCGGGACCTGATGTCCCTGTAGCTCCGAATCGATTCTGATCCTGGGTTACTCATCCAAATTGAACATATCATTTTGTAAACCATAGACTGAATTATTTGTTATGGCTAAATATATTTTTGTTACAGGAGGTGTTACTTCTTCCTTAGGTAAGGGAATTATCGCGGCATCGCTGGCGAAACTGCTGCAGGCAAGAGGTCTCCGTGTAACGATACAGAAATTTGATCCTTATATCAATGTTGACCCGGGTACACTTAATCCTTATGAACATGGTGAATGTTATGTAACGGAAGACGGTGCTGAAACTGATCTTGACCTGGGTCATTATGAAAGGTTCCTGAACATTCATACCACCCAGGCTAACAATGTGACCACGGGACGTATTTACCAGACCGTAATCAACAGGGAAAGGGAAGGAGCATTTCTGGGAAAAACCGTGCAGGTCATCCCTCATATTACCGATGAGATCAAGCGACGCATGCTGTTACTGGGACAAAAAGGAGAATACGATATCGTGATTTCGGAAATTGGTGGTACAGTGGGTGATATTGAATCACTGCCTTATATAGAGGCGATCCGCCAGCTGCAATGGGAACTTCCTGATGAAGACCTGCTGGTTGTTCATCTTACACTGATACCTTATCTCAAGGCAGCGAAAGAACTCAAGACCAAACCTACCCAGCACTCCGTAAAGATGCTGAGCGAAAGCGGGGTATTCCCTGATGTGATCGTATGCCGCACTGAGGAGCCTTTGACCATTGAACTTAAAAAGAAGATCGCTCTTTTCTGTAATGTAAAGGCGGAAGCCGTAATTGAAGCGCCTGATGCCAATACCATTTATGAAGTGCCCATGCTTATGATGAATGAGCGTCTGGACCTTATTGTTTTGAAGAAACTCAATATCACGCAGTTTGGTGAGCCTGAACTGGGAAAATGGAAAGAGTTTCTGGATAAACTTAAATACCCCAAAGCCAGGATCACCATTGGACTCATTGGCAAGTACGTGGAACTGCAGGATGCCTATAAATCCATCCTTGAATCTTTCATACACGCGGGTGCCATGAATGAATGCAAGGTGCAGGTGATCTCTATTCATTCTGAATTCATCACACCGGAAAACGTGGCGGAAAAACTGGAAAACCTGGATGGTTTGCTGGTGGCGCCCGGCTTCGGTCAGAGAGGAGTAGAAGGCAAGATCGCTGCCATCAAATACGCAAGAGAATCCGGCCTGCCATTCTTTGGTATCTGCCTCGGCATGCAGATGGCTGTGATAGAGTTTGGACGCGATGTGCTCCATATCAAAAATGCACAGTCCACTGAAATGTTTGAGAACCCGGAAGATCCCGTGATCGACATGATGGAAGACCAGAAAAAGATCAATGTAAAAGGTGGTACCATGCGCCTGGGCGCCTATCCCTGCCAGGTTAAGAAAGGTACACTAGCATACCGGATCTATGGAACAGATACCATTTCAGAAAGGCACCGACACCGTTTTGAATTCAACAACAAATACCTTGACCAGTACGAACAAAGCGGAATGATCGCAAGCGGCCGTAACCCGGAAACAGGATTGGTGGAAATTATCGAGATTAGCGACCATCCTTTTTTTATTGGCTGCCAGTATCACCCGGAACTTAAAAGCACGGTTGAAAAGCCACATCCCCTTTTCGTTCATTTTGTAGGGGCGGCGAAGGAATACAGTGAAAAAAAGGAGCTGAACAAAAATCCTTTGCTCCAGGGTGAGATGATCTGAGCGGGAAACAGATTTAAAGCATTCTTCCTTTTTATGGGAGGGCCTTTATTCTGGTTCCTTGTTCCCCGTTCTGCCTATCTTTGCCGCCTTTAAGCGGAAAGGCTTTACAATACCCGCATCAAAACAAGCGCACACAAATGAATTTCGATCGCAATACCGTTATCGGTTTTATTATTCTCGCCATATTGTTCTTTGGATTTTTCTGGTACAATAACCAGGAACAAATGAAACTGAAACAGGCCGAGGCCGAGAAAGCCCGTAAGGACTCCATTGAAAGGGCCATGAATGCTCCAAAACAGGTTCCGGCTGCTGCGAGAAAGGATACAGCCCGTGCTGATTCCATTATTAAACCTGTGGTGGACAGCAACCGCACTTTTTTCCAGGCTGCATCAGGCCAGGAACAATTAGTGACTCTTGAGAACGAAGTTTTGAAAATCGTTTTCACCAGCAAGGGAGGCCAGCCTAAAACAGTGGAACTAAAAAAATTCAAGAACGCTGACAGCACCAATGTAAAACTGGCTTCTTCAGGTTATGACAGGATTGATTACAGGGTGATCACCGGCCAGAATGAAACTGACAGCATTACCAATTTTTATTTCACTGCGGCTGCACCTGTAAAGAATGCCGATGGTTCTCAAACAGTCAGTTACAGCCTGGACCAGGGTAATGGACAGTCCATTGTTCACCAGTATACCATGAGGCCGGGGAATTATATGGTTGATTTCAACCTGAATGTAAATGGGGTTTCCCAGTTGTTTTCCAATAACACCTTATTGCTTAGCTGGAATAACAGGGCTTTACAGTTGCAGAAGGACCTGGATTATGAAAAGACCCAGTCAAGGGTTTGTTTCAATATGGATGGCGAGTATGATTATTACATGATCACCAGCCGCACGCAGAAAGATTTTGAAGACCCGGTAAAATGGGTGGCAGTCAAGCAGCAGTTCTTTAATTCGGCTATAGTTGCCCGTGAGGGAAGCTTTTCTTCGGGCGCAATGCAGTGGTCCGCTCCTGAAAAAGGTGATGTGGTGGTGCAGGCAACAACTAACCTGAAATACCAGCTTCCTTCATCCCAGCAGGTGTCCATTCCCCTGGGTGTTTATTATGGTCCTACAGACTATAAAACACTCAAGCAGTATGGCAATGACATGGAGGATATGGTGAACCTGGGCGAAGGCATTTTTGCTTTTGTAAAGTACATCAACCGCTGGATCGTAATTCCCATCTTTGATCTTTTTGCCAAACTCACTTCCAATTTCGGAATTGTAATTGTGCTGCTGACCTTATTTATCCGCCTGCTCATTTCACCCCTTACTTATTCGAGCTACCTGAGTGGTGCGAAAATGAAAGTACTGCGCCCCGAGATCGAACAGCTTAAGGCAAAGTATGGTGCCGACCAGCAGCAGATGAGTATGGAACAGATGAAACTTTTCCGCGAAGCCGGTGTGAATCCCCTGGGTGGTTGTATTCCTGCGCTTTTGCAGATACCGATCTTCTTTGCCCTTTATAGTTTCTTTAATTCCAATGTGGCGCTGAGAGGTCAGCCATTTTTGTGGTCAGATGACCTGTCTCAATATGATTCCATCGCGAATCTCCCATTCAGTATTCCTTTTTATGGTGACCATGTGAGTTTGTTTACTATTACAGCAGTCATCACGAGTTTCCTGATCTCTATTTATAGCATGAGCATGACGCCAGATCAGAATAATCCGGTGCTCAAGTACATGCCTTATTTCTTCCCGATCATCCTTTTATTCATTTTTAACTCTTTACCGGCAGGTCTTACCTGGTATTATACAGTATCCAACATCATTACCCTGCTTTTGCAGTTCATCATCCAGAATTATATCATCAACCATGATAAGATTTTAGCCAAAATTGAGGTGAACCGTAAAAAGCCTAAAAAGCAATCT
>CBDUBK010000198.1:0-5209 GCA_965365375.1 uncultured bacterium
AACCGTTTCTGATATGTTTCCGAAAAAGGCGATTGGTTCTGTTGTAGGTATTGGTGGAATGGCCGGCGGTCTTGGTGGGGTCCTGATCTCTAAAGTTGGTGGAGCTTTGTTTGATCATTATAAAGCTCTTGGTCATATTGAGACGGGTTATTCCATCATGTTTGCTTTTTGTGCGGTTGCATACCTGATTGCATGGATTGTGATGAAGGCGCTGGTGCCGAAGTACAGGCCGATAACGGATTTGTAAGCTGCTAGCTGCTGTCTGTTAGTGGGAATATGGTTTAGAGTAATGAATATTTTTTTAATCATAGGATTTCTTATTCTTTCTATTTTGGTTGTGGTAGGAGAAATAATGGTTAACCGGGAGGAAGATTAAATGCTTGGATTAGCTTATTTAATATTAGCGGGTATTATTTACTTTTTTGTTTTTGCGACGATATTTTTTTTGACTGAAAAATTCATAAGTAGCAGGAGCAGAAGAATGTCTTTTGGTATGATTGCCGGGTTGATTGTTTGTGTGGGCATTTGTTGGAGCAACATTTTTTAAGACAAACATTCACTTGGAAATAAAATAATAGCCGGGAAGACGGGAAGACGGTAAGTAATTTCATGAAAGAATAAAGTGTACTTTTCATTCTTAGCAGGAACCAATAAGACAATTCAATTTCACCATCGCTATTTACCGTCTTCCCGCTGCGTCAGCCGAAGCTTTAGCGTAGGCTTGCCTTCCCGGTTATTGCCTTTTTTCCAGGAACAAAATGATAGATTGAAACATCGAATGCATGTAAGCATAAGGTCTTGCACCTTGAACCTTAATCCTTGCAGCTTACACAAAGGTCCTGATGCCAGAAGCATTATACTCTGTTCTAAATTCTTTAGGTGTGCAGTTTTTCTTTTTCCTGAAGATGCGGTTGAAGTTGGACATATTATTAAACCCGCAATGGTAAGCCACTTCATTAATACTTTGCGTGGTCTCGATCAGCATTCTCGATGCATGCCCTAAACGGATCTCGTTGAGCGTATCTACAAAAGTTTTTCCTGTACGCGCTTTGAAAAACCTGCTGAACGAAACCTCCGACATGGCCACCAGCTTCGCTGCTTCCGAAAGTGAAACTTCCTTACTGAAATTCCTGTTCAGGTATTCCATGATCATTTGTATACGCCTGCTGTTATAGCTAAGCGTATCCGAATTATTGAAAGAAGTATCTGAAAGCGTCCTGATATTCCTGGAGATAGAAAGATCATGCAGGATAGAGAGCAGGTCCAGCACCGAATCAAATCCATGCTTTTTGGTAAGCGCAAAAAGCCTGGGCTGTATCGCCTCTGCTGTTTCCTGCGAGAAAAGAATGCCGCGCAAAGATTTTTCAAACATGTTGCGGATGAAACTCATCTGGTTGCGCTGCAGGAAACGTTCATCAAACAGGTCACGGTGCATCTGTATCGTGATCTCCTGAACCTCTTTCCCTTTCAGCTTATGCGTAAACCATCCATGCTGCAGGTTCGGTCCTACAAGAATCAGTTCAAGATCATCTATCTCACCCATATGATCACCAATCACCCTTTTGGCACCCTTGCCATTGCTGATAAAATTCAGTTCAAATTCTTCATGGTAATGCAGGGGAAAGTCGAATTCTTTCTTGGTGCGTGAGAAGATCGTAAAACAGTCTCCCTGCGTTAATGGCGTGATTTCCCTGAGTAGCTTCTTGGTCATAAAGCAGCTGGTTGGGGGTGAAATTATACAAAATTGGTCAATCGCCTATTAATAAAGTATCAGAACTAAGTCCGGATCGGGGCAAAAAAAGTGGTGCTTTTTGTCAATGACAATAGGGAAAATGCTGCATGCATGGAAATTATCCCTCCCAAAAAAATATATTTAATGGCTAAAAAAGTATCAGAAAAATGATACAATTAAAATCTATCTTTGGTTTAAACCATTTTGCTATATGAGGAATAATTGCTTGCGAGCCATTGTACTATTGCTATGTACATTTTCCTTCACGTTGCTGTTCGCGCAGGAAAAAAGGGTCACAGGTACGGTTAGAGACGATTCCGGCACTCCGCTCACAGGTGCCTCCGTAACCGTAAAAGGTACCACACACACAGTCATCACTTCCGACAACGGCCAATTCAACATCACAGTTCCTGCCAATGCCACCACGCTGGTGATCTCCTATATAGGAATGACACAGCAGGAAATTGACATCCGCAACCGCACCTCGGTTGAAGTGCGCATGGCCAGTTCCGCCAATGCGCTGAGTGATGTGGTAGTAGTAGGTTACGGGCGTTCAAGACGTGCCAATCTCACCACTGCACAAACCACTGTTTCATCAAAGGACATCGAAAAAACAGTGAACACTACCATCGAGCAGGCCATACAGGGCCGCGCGGCTGGTGTTTATGTCACCCAGAATTCCGGACAACCAGGTGGTGCCATCTCGGTTAACATCCGTGGTGTGAGTTCACTCAACCGCACACAACCGCTTTATGTAATTGACGGCGTACAGATCCAGGCAACGGAAGATGTATCTTTCGGTTCATCCAGTTCATCCAACCCGCTCGCAGGTCTGAACCCTTCTGATATCGAAGACATCCAGATCCTCCAGGGTCCATCTGCCACCGCTATCTATGGTTCACGTGGTACCAATGGTGTGATCCTCGTTACAACCAAACGTGGTCGCGCGGGTGATTTCAAGATCAACTACGCTTACCAGTATAACCTGCAGACTCCACCAAAAAGACTGGACGTGATGAACCTCCGCCAGTATGCGCAGATGGTAAAAGAATACCATGCGATCGCAGGCGGAACCACTCCGGATTATTTCCTTGATCCTTCATTGCTGGGCGAAGGCACTGACTGGCAGAATGAACTGTTCAACAATGCCGCGATGAAAAAACACCAGCTGAGCGTGAGCGGCGGAAGTAACAATACCACTTATTATTTATCAGGTGAATACCTGCAGCAGGAAGGTGTGGCCGCAGGATCAGGTTTTGACCGTTATGGTTTCCGTCTCAACCTCGATAACAAACCAAGAGAGTGGTTTAACATTGGTGTGAATTTGAGCTTCAACCAGACCAATGAAAATCTTACCGCTACCAACTATGGTGATGCGCAAAGCCCGCTGATCGGCAATGCACTCAGGTTAACTCCACAGATCCCGGTTAAGAACCTGAATGGTACCTGGGGTGGAAGTGATCCTGTGAATGGCGCCAACCAGTATGCACCGGTAAACCCTCTTGCGCTGGCGCAACTTATTACCAATACCAATATGAAACGCCAGTTCCTTGGTGGGATGAACCTTGGTTTCAATCTTTTCAAAGGACTTGTATTCAGAACATCGCTGAACGGTAATATTGGTAACGGTGGCAATACTTATTATACACCTACTTATCAACTCGACCAGTGGCATTATAATACACTGGCTACGCTATCCAGTGGTACTTACAGCTCCTGGTACTGGAACTGGAACCAGTTGCTGGAATACACCAAACAAATTGGTGAACATAATATCACCGTGATGGCTACGCACGAGGCACAGGAATCAGAGTGGAAGGCACTCACTGCAGGCAGAACCGGTTTCCTGACCAACGACATCTTTGATGTGAACGCGGGTAACCCAACCTCTGCCACCAATGCCGGTGGTACCTATCCATGGTCAATGGAATCTTACCTCGGTCGTGTGAACTATAACTACGCCAACCGTTATTTACTTACCGGTACATTCAGGAGAGACGGTTCACCTTATTTCGGTGAAGAGAACAGGTGGGGTAATTTCCCTTCCATCTCCGCTGCATGGAGAGTGACCAATGAAAAATTCTGGACACTGGATTTTGTAAGCGAACTGAAAATCAGGTATGAAACAGGTCTTACCGGTAACCAGGGTACAGGCTCCGGTATCTATGCGCCGCTTTCAACCGGTGCCACACCATGGGGTACAGGTCTTCGTCCATCAACCTTCACCAACTCCAAACTGAAATGGGAAGAAACCAAAACCAATAACATCGGTTTGAATATCGGTTTCCTTAATAACAGGTTTACTATCGAAGCAGATTATTATGTAAAGAATACAGATAACCTGATCATGGGTGCAAGCCTTCCCTGGTACATGGGTACCAACAACAGCCCGGGTGCCGTAGGTGCTCCTTTGGTGAATGCAGGTTCACTGAAAACAAAAGGATGGAACCTTACTTTCCAGACCACCAACATCAACAACAAAAATTTCAGGTGGGAAACAAACCTGAACCTTTCCCATTTCAATACAAAGATCACTTCACTCAATTCAGACAATGCATTCATCGACCGTACATCATGGTGGATGAACAACTGGACCCAGCGTGCTGCCATTGGTTATGAACCATGGTTGTTCAGGGGTTATATCGTAGAAGGTATCTTCCAGTCAGTTGACGAGATCACCAAGAGTGCTGTTCCGGTTGACAACAATGGCAACAGGCGCCCTACAGATCCTGCAACGGGCATCTGGGTGGGTGATGTGAAATACAAAGACATCAACGGAGACAAAAAAATTGATGTGAATGATATCACCAACATCGGTAATCCATGGCCGACACTTACAGGTGGTTTCAGCAATAATTTCTCTTTCAAAGGTTTTGAACTGGGCATCCTCTTCACAGCATCTGTAGGAAACGATATCTATAATTATATCGCTGCTGAAGCAAGCAATCCCAATAACATTAACCTGAGCCGCAACCTGCTGATCGATGCAATGAATTATGCAAGGGTAACGACTAACGGCAGCGGGCTTCCTGCACTGGAAAATCCTGGTACCAACATTCCAAGGATGTCCAACAACCAGATCGCCAATGATAATAACTATGGCAGGATCTCTACCAGGTTCGTGGAAGATGGTTCTTACCTGAGACTGAAAAACATTTCACTTACTTACAATCTTCCTTCAAGACTGATCGGCTACCAGAAGGTGATCAAAGGTCTGAGGGCTACCATCGGCGCGCAGAACATTGCCACCATCACCGGTTACAAAGGATATGATCCCGAGATCGGAGCTTACGTGGGACAGGGTTCCAGCGCACAGAACCAGGCCATCGGCATTGACTTTGGCAGGTACCCGCTCACACCCATGTATACAGCAACCATCAGTGTTAATTTCTAAAATTGTTATATGAATAAGATAAACCGCATTCATTATTTCACCCTGGTATTGCTGGCCTTTGCAGCTATGGCGGGATGTAAAAA
>CBDUBK010000199.1:0-5191 GCA_965365375.1 uncultured bacterium
AATAGCTTCCGAGAGTTTTTGGGGATTGGCAGGGTCTGCGATGCTGAAAATGTGAACAAGACTGGTGGAGCCGATGAACAGTTTATCCTTAAAAGGAAAAATGGTTTCAATTTCAAAACCTACAGGCACTGATCTTTTAAAAACAGGGAGTGCACCATTGGTAATATCAAATACGTTGAGATTTTCTTTGTCAACAGTATATAGATAATTGCCCATGATGGTGAACCTTGCCATGGAACCACCCTGGCCTGTGCCACCTACAAAAGCGGCTGCATTGTCAGTGGATTTTTCACAACCCAGAAGTATAATAAGGCTAAGAAAACCGATTAATTTTTTCATACAATATTTTTTAGCGGCGACATTTAGGATTTTCAACCGGCTGTTGTTTCCAGCCGACAACTACCCCTTTGGAAGGGTCCACACATTCGAAATATACATTACTGAATGGCGGGTATTCCTGCGTAATAGCTGGGAATGCATTCTCTACACGGTTAACCAGCTGGGGGGAAGCAATATTGTTAAGATTAAAGACTACCAGGTCATTCAGGTTATTGGTATATAAAAATCCTGATTTTATGGCCAGTTCAGAACACATGGGTATTTTGATAAAAGCTATTTTCTGTGCCTGCTGGGGATTGCTGTTATCAATGATATGAATGCCTTCGAACTGTTCTACCTGGAAGAGGTATTGGTTGTAAGCGTAAATTTTCCCTGCCTTTACGGTAGGTTTTACAGGTTCCACTGATATGGTACTTGCATTCTGCAGGGTAGCATAAATGGGCACATAGGCCATCGTAGATCCCTGTTCATTAATGACAGGCTCGCAGGCCGCCATGGAAAACACCAGGATGATTAATAAATATCTCATGGAAGGAATTTGAGTGTTGACAAGGATACAACAGAAACCGTTGCGCCGCCTTCAATTTTTTTTTAAACTGCTATTATATGCCGGGGATGCGGAATAAATTGCAGGTTTTCCGGGAATGAAAAAAATCACAGGTTATTTAAGGCAGTATATCATCGAGGTTGACAAACCACTGTTTGCTCTTTCCGCATGCTTTACGGCCATAGCGGTTTTTATCAACTATTACCACGGTTTGAATAAAAGGCTGAGCATCCTGGATGATGGCCGGCAGTACCTGGCCTGGTGGCTGGTGTTTTTCCTTGCTTTTTCCTTTTCCTATATAGCAGGCAGCATTATGCTGAATAAACAATATTTCAGGCAGAAAAAATTTATCGCCCTGCTGGTCATTGCACCCGCAATTTTCGCATGGAAAATGAGTGCCGACCTGGATTTTGATTTTACTAACCACCAGCTTGAGAACAGTTACTGGAACCAGGTGGTTTACTGGCCGGTAAAACTTCTGACCATAATGCTGGCCTTATTTATCGTATGGAAAATTTTTGACAGGGACCAGCCTTATTATGGTATGAAACTGAAAGGTTTTGACGCCAGGCCTTATTTCTGGATGCTGGTCATCATGATACCGCTCGTGGCAATAGCTTCAACACAGCCTGATTTCCAGGCCATGTATCCCAAACTAAAAAATGTACTTCATCTTTCTGAAAACCAAAATCATCCATTGTACAAAGTCCTTTATGAACTCTCTTATGGAAGTGATTTTATCGGGATAGAACTTTTTTTCAGGGGATTCCTGGTAATGGCTTTTGTAAAATATGCGGGCAAGGATGCGATACTCCCCATGGCCATGTTTTATTGCACGATTCATTTTGGCAAACCGCTGGGAGAATGCATCAGTTCATTCTTTGGAGGTCTGCTGCTGGGGGTGGTTACCTATCATACCAGGACTATCTATGGAGGACTGATGGTACACCTGGGCATAGCCTGGCTGATGGAATTATTCGGAGCTTTTCCCGTATCAGGGTGGTATAAAATCTTCAACTAAGATTAAAAGAACTGCAGGCCTGTAAGCCGGATCCTGTTTCATCCCGTATGAACGGGATATAACTATCATTTATCTGGGATGCCCATTACTGAACACCTCTATCTGCCTACCCACTCCCGCCTTCCGGCAAAAGCCGGAACCGGACGAGCAGCCCGGGATGCGGGATATATTTGGCATTTCAGCACGTAAGGTTTGCCCGCCTCCTGTCTTGCAACAAAAAGCCGTGGGCTCTTACCCCACGTTTTCATCTTTTCCCCGGTGAGGGGTAGTTATTTTCTGTGGCACTGTCTCGATCACGGCTTTTCAACCGTAACGTCCCGGGGTTACCGGGATACGTTGCTCTGTGCTGTCCGGACTTTCCTCCCCATTCTTAAAATGAAGCGATAGTTCAACCTGCAGTGCAGCAAAATTACAGTTAAAAGAAAACGGATTCCGTTAAGATTTATGCCGAAGCCTAAGCAATGATGATTTATTCATTTGGGAAGGGCGTGAAATTTGTAAGGTTAAGCACCTAAATGCCGGGAATGACATTTATTAAATTTATTGTGCCTCTATCACTGGTTTGTATTTTCCTTTCGTGCAATAATGAAACGAAAACAAAAGAAGAAATAAATAAAGATTCTATTGTACATACTGTTTCCCCGGATACTACATTGAAAGAAGAAAAACCCGGGGAAACGGGGAATATCCCGGATAAGGTTGAAGATCCTGAAGAGCCGTTAATACGCCTGGGCAGGCATGATTTTACCCTTCACTGGATCAGTTGGGACAGGCCGGGTCAGGTAAATATCGAAGCAGCAGAAAACGGCTGGCACCCGGTGAGTGGCAGCCAAAGAGACGGAAAGGGAAACTTCGTTTCAATCAATGGCGAATTGCAGGTAATCAACCCGCTGGAACTCAGGTTCAGAGGTGTGATTCTTACAAAAGTCGAAACCATCAACAACGGGGATACCTGCACGCGTACAGGAGATAAAAAGTTTTTGTCAACCAAAAACAGGAAATACTGGCGTCTGCAGGAAATGGAAAATTGCGAGGGTGGAAGGCTTGTTGATTATATTGATATCTATTTTTAAGAAAAACGGTTTATTGGGTATTCATTCTCTATCTGATAAGGAGCTGTTTTCTTATTTTAGGTAATGGATTTCCAACCGGGCGCTGAAATTGCCAAACATCTGAGAGCGGTCTATTTCGGAGGAAACTGGACCTCTGTAAATTACCGTGACAGCCTGCAGGACCTTACCTGGAACCAGGCAAATCAAAGGATCTCCTCGTTTCATACCATTGCAGAACTTGTCTATCATACCAGCTATTACATTCATGCAGTTACGAGAGTATTTAAAGGAGGCGCGCTTGATGCAAGTGATAAATTCAGTTTTGACCTTCCTCCTGTTCAGTCGGAATTGGAATGGAATACCCTTGTGCAAAATACCTGGACAGCTGTAGAAGAACTCGCCTCACTTATTGATAAACTTGAACCGGAAAAATGGACAGGGAGTTTCGTGGATGAAAAATATGGGAGTTATTACCGTAACATGCATGGGATCATTGAACACAGCCATTATCATCTTGGGCAGATCATACTCTTAAAAAAAATGATCTTGTCCGAACATCCTCTATTACATAACAACCCAGATACTTAAATAAGGAAAACAAATTCTTTAATCATGAATAAAAAACCGGTTATCCTCCTGTTCTTTTTATTATTGACCATTCCCGTATTTGCTACCTGGTCAATAATAGTTTACGATCCTGAAACTAAAAAAATAGGGATGGCAGGCGCTTCCTGTACTTATAGCGTTTATGGCATAGGTGGCATTATCCCTGGTAAAGGTGCCATTATTGTGCAGGCCATGAGTAGTCCGTTTGCCAGGTCAAAGGGATTGAAGATGCTGATGAATGACGACTCCCCGCAGTCGATCATGGAGGCAATGAAACATCCTGACTTTGAACCGGAAGAACAACAATACGCGATCCTCTCTGTTAAGTACGCGGAAACACCCCTTACATTTTCAGGTGATGATATTCCCGGGTTTAAAGGTAGCCTGACTTCAAAAAATTTATCCGTCCAGGGAAATACGCTGGCCTCAGCGACTGTTTTAAAAGCCGTATATGATACAGCTCTCCAGGCAATAAAAGATGGGAAGAGTATTGAAGAAATTTTAATGCTGGCAATGGAAGCCGGTTCAGATGCCGGGGGAGACAGCCGGTGTGGTGAACAGCGGGCTTCCAGTGCATTTCTTACAGTTGCAAAATCCTCAGATGACCGCCAGCATCCATACCTTAACCTGGTAATCTATGGAAATGATGAAGAAGCCAACGCGGTAAAAGCTTTAAGGAAAAAATTCAATGGCTGGAAAAAGAAAAAAAATTAATTGGCCATGCGAAAAAAACAACTCCTGTTTTTCTGCGTTGCTGTATTTTATGGATTACTTCACCTGGTGTATTTTATGAAAGGAGAATTCCTTTCTCCACCCAGTGCCATAGTACCGGGCTGGCATGTGGAAATCGAATATTCTAATTCTTATCAGAAAACCTTTACCATAATCTATTTTTTCCTGGTAGCACTGGTTTATGGTGCTCATCCTTATAAGAATATTCCAACCTGGATTTTCCGGCTTCATTTTGTTTGCTCCATAATTCCTGCTTTTTCAATATTGCTCTGGCCCTTATTTTTTTCAACATCGTTTTTTAATATCGAAGAACTGGACCGCGAGTACCTGGCCTCATTTTATATGGAACAGTTCTTTCTGTTCTCGCAATTGATTTTCATCGTTTGCCTTTTTTTCTTCCAGCTCAGGAAAAAAACGGGATCAACAGAACAACTGTCCTGATCCTTTCAAAGCTTTATTAAAATCTTTTCCTGCAGCAGCATGCATCAGTGCGTGGGGAGGATTACCGATCTTTATATGATGATTACTGAAAAAGATAAAATGAAAGCAGGAGATATGTACGATCCCCTGGACCCCGAACTTACAGCTGACCGTATCCGTACGAGGCAACTTTTACAGCAACTCAATTCGGGTGATGAAGCAGATACTGATCAAAGGCAAAAAATTCTGGAAGCATTGATCCCTGATGCAGGCAGGGGATTGTGGATGCAGCCGCCTTTCTATTGTGATTATGGTTATCACATCTACCCCGGTGAAAAAGTTTTTTTCAATTTCAATTGTGTAGTGCTGGATGTTGCCCCGGTCAAAATAGGAAGCCGTACACTGTTTGGTCCCAATGTACAGATCTATACAGCCATGCACCCGCTCAATTCGAAGGAGCGGGCCAGCGGGCTT
>CBDUBK010000200.1:0-5177 GCA_965365375.1 uncultured bacterium
TTTGTATCTGAACATGAAGGTGAATGAAGCGATTAAAGGCGCATTGCTTATTTTTGGCGCGCCGGGAGAGATTTTTTCAATCCCGCTACTATTAATAAAAACACATTGCTATATGGCTACTGTTGACCTGGTAATGCCTAAGATGGGCGAGAGTATTATGGAAGCAACCATTCTGAAATGGCATAAACAGCCCGGAGATGCCGTGAAGATGGATGAAACCGTGCTGGAAATCGCTACGGATAAGGTGGACAGTGAAGTGCCTTCCACTGCAGAAGGAGTTATTGCCGAAGTTTTATTCAATGTAAATGATGTGGTACCCATCGGGACAGTGATTGCACGTGTTAAGACCGGGGCATCATCTGGAAATGCCGAACCTCCACAACAGGCACCGCAGCAACCTGCCAGCCAGGCCAGGGAAGAAAGTTTCCAGGAGCCTGTATCCGCTACAAGCAGTTATTCTCCCCGCCAGGCTGCCCCCGTTAATGGCAACCGCTTTTATTCACCACTGGTACTGAACATTGCAGCGCAGGAAGGTGTAAGCATGACAGAACTTGAAAAAATTCCCGGTACAGGCAATGAAGGTCGTGTTACCAAAAGAGATATCCTCCAATTTGTTAGTGATAAAAGAGCAGGTAAATCGCAGGGTACTTCAACACCAGCAGCCCAGGAACCCCAACAGCAGCAGCAGATGGTGATCCCCATGAATAAGGTGCAATCATCCGCTCCTACGAATTACCAGGGTAATGTGGAGATCATTGAGATGGACCGCATGCGCAAACTGATAGCCGATCACATGGTTCGCAGCAAGCATACCAGCCCGCATGTCACTTCTTTCACCGAAGCGGATGTTACCAACCTGGTAATGTGGCGCAACCGGGTGAAAAAGGATTTTGAAAAAAGAGAAAATACCAAGATCACTTTTACTCCACTGTTTGTTGAAGCTATTGTGAAGTGCATTAAAAAATTCCCGCTGATCAACAGTTCACTTGACGGAACAAATATCATTGTCAAAAAAGATATCAATATCGGCATGGCCACTGCCCTGCCTTCAGGTAACCTGATTGTCCCGGTGATCCGTAATGCCGACCAGCTAAATCTTGTGGGTCTTGCCCGCCAGGTAAACCAGCTGGCGGATAATGCCAGGAATAATAAACTCAAGCCTGAGGATATTGCAGACGGAACTTTTACTCTTACCAATGTTGGAACCTTTGGCAGCCTGATGGGAACTCCTATCATCAACCAGCCACAGGTGGCCATACTCGCTGTAGGAGCTATCAAAAAAAGACCAGTGGTAGTTGAAACACCTCATGGCGACAGCATAGCCATCAGGCATATGATGTATTTGTCCATGAGTTATGACCACCGCATCGTGGATGGAAGCCTGGGTGCAACTTTCCTTACTGCCGTTGCGAGGGAACTGGAGAATTTTAATCTGGAAAGAGAAGCGTAGTTTTTTCAAATAAAAAATAAAATCAAATTTTTTTTACCGCAGAGAAAAGGAGAAAAAGAGATTGCGCAGAGTAGTTTCAATTGTCGACTACTGGCGTTATGAAAGCCAATAGCCAATAGCTAACAGCCAGAAGCTTCTCTCTGCGTAATCTTCTTTTCTCCTTTTCTCTGCGGTAAAAATTTTCTTAGTGGTTGAATCACTGCCCGAAGTGCTTAGTATCCAATGTAAATTTCTTCCCTCTTTTTTTCACCACGAACAAATCACCGTACTGGGTTTCGGGAAGATCTCCCGGCACTGCTCTCCTTCCCATTAATGCATTCACGATATCATCCACGGTATTGGAGTGGCCAACGATCAGCATATTGCCTTCCTTGTCCTTATTGCCTGTGTTTACAATTCTCCTGATGAAAGTAGTATCCCGTGGATCATAAACCTGGATAGTTACACCAACCGCATCGGCCAGGGGCTGGGCCGTGGTTTTAGTACGGATATAGTTGGTTGAATATACAGTGCCGATCTTTTTGTCCTTCAGTAATTCTTTCAAAGCTTCTGCTCTTTGTTTACCTGCATCAGAGAGGGCAACATCAGAAGTCATTGTATTGGTTTCTTTTTCGGCATGACGCACAACAAAGAATGTGGTGGTCTTACAGGAGGTAAAGATCACGACAGCAAAAACGAGTAAATATTTAAGCATATTTTTAAATTAACAGATTAAAGATAAACAGGTATATGATTTGAAAGGTCTATTTAGTAAATTAGGGAACCAAATCTTTTAAACTATGAAGCAACTCTCCGAAACCTGGTTTGCCGAAGGTTATATTGATTTCGAATTAAAGAAGTATACCCTGCTCGCTTATTTGCAGCAGATCAATAAATATTTTACAGAGAGCAAACTCTATCCCCAGCTTTCCGACCTGGTGTTCCATTACAACAATATCGTGGCCTTCCGTGAAAATAAAAAATACCTGCAGGAGCATTTCCCAAAAAAGCTGACAGGGGTCCAGATCGAAAAACTGCAGGTGCTGTATGAACAGATGATCGAGGATAATGAACTGATGCAGGAGCTGGAAGAGATCATTAATTACTCAGCAGGTGAGATGAAAACCACCATCAGTAATGGGGCGGAGATCTATGAATTCGTGGAAGACAATCTTACCATCACTCCCATCGGCCTGGTGCCTATTGACATCCAGGAAGGCTATTTTTTCCTGAGTGCCGGCAATACCAGGGAAACCCGCGTATATCATTACCGGCTTTCCATTTTTGAAAAACATAATGAGAATTTCAGAAGTATGAAAACCTCCTTTGTTGACCTGATGCACCGCAGCATGGTCAACACTTATGAGAATCTCAAATATGAACTGATCAAAAAAAGCAGGGATCTTCCCAACCCTGCCGTTTATAGCATAGAAACCGGCCTCAGTTTTCCTGTTGAGGAAACCTTACTGCCGGTTGCTAAAAGAAGCCTTGTAAAATATATATCAACTCCTGCCGCCTGATGAAAGCGGGTGGGTTGATTTTACCATTTGGAGATCTTGAGTGAATTGAAGTAAGCATCCCTTACAGCATCCTGGGCTTTTCCTTCTTTCTCATAATAATATACCGCGTACATTTTTGTATTTACAAAAATGCTTTTGCAGTACATGATATTCAATTCATTCGTATCCTTTTTACCCATATCAATTTTGTAAACAAAAGTGAGGTAACCCTGGGTTTTGGTGCTTGATTGCGAGATAATTGAAGCGCCAGGCATTTGCTGGATGATACCAACGCCGAATTCTTCAAATGCCCCTTGTTTTGATAATTCATCGTGGAGTGCCGCTGAATCCATGCCCAGGTTTTTAAAATCCATCGTCATCACCATCACTCTTGCATTCTCATCCACGTCAGCCACCCAAATGGGGTTGCCCGACATTTCTTTTTCAGTGGGCTGGGATGGGAAATTGATAGTTACCCTTTCATCAATTTTGATATTGATCCATTCTGCAAGACCAAAAGAAAGCATGGGCAGCAGGGCTGCGAAAAACAGTAGTTTTTTCATGGTTGCCATTTTCACTTTGTGTATTAAAATTTTGTGCAATATAGGGTTGCTAGTGGGAAAATCAAATGCCCTGAAGCCGAAACTCATGATTTGCAGAGGTGATAAACTGATGATTTTAAAAAACTTAACAATTTTCCACAACCCAGCCAGCCCCGGTAAGCTTTGATCGCTTCTTATTTTCGTTTTACCAGCCGCCACATATGAAAAACTACGGCAAGGGCAATCAGGGCAAAACCGAGATAAAACCAATCATTGAGGTATCGGTTTTCTTTATAGATGATGAAGGCAAGGACAATCCCGTAGATCGGCTCAAGGGTAAGGGCCAGGTTCACGGTAAAAGCAGATACTTTCTTCAGAGCCCTTATGTAAAGAAAAAAGGTTAGAATGGTGCAAACCCAGCTTAATAAAATAAGCCAGACCCAGTCCATGGTGGAGGGTACTGCCAGGCCGTCCGGGAAAAAATACAGAAAGACCGGTAACAGAAGGGTCAGCCCCAGGAATCCCCCACTCAGCTGGTAAAGCGTGATCTGGTCAGGACGGTACTGGTCAACGATCTTTTTATTGAGAACCGAAACCAGTACGGTAAGCAAAGCAGATAGTAAACCCACAACAATACCGGTTGAAAATTCAAGGTGGGTATTATAAATGATCAATATCCCCGCGATGGCAAACAATCCAAGAAAGATCTCTGCAGGATCAAATTTTTTCCGCAATATCAATGGCTCTATAAGTGCAGCGAGTAGCGCTGTTGTAGATAAACAGGTCAGGGCGATGGTTACACTGGCCAGTTTGATACTGGCATAAAAACATACCCAGTGAAGTGCGAGAATAGTGCCGATGAGAGAGATCTTTATGATGGCAGTCCATGGGATCCTTTTCGGCTTTCCCTGGATGATATACAAAACCCAGAGGGAAATCATGGTGATGAGTAAGCGCCACCAGACCAGCATGGTTGAATCCAGGCTGATAGCTCTGCCCAACACTCCTGTAAAGCCCCAGAGAAATACTGCTGTGTTGAGCTGGATCAGCGCTTTCTTCATCAGGATTACAGAATTTTCAGGGTTTGCAGGATGAGGAGATCATTTTTCATGTGCAATAGATGATCAGGATTAGATTGATTAATAAGAAGTGTGCATAGTAATACCTGAGTGTGCCAATAGCCGGTGGCCAATGGCTAATGGCCAAAGGCTTATTTCTCCACCACCGCATCCATCTTCTTCACCCGTCTTCTGTAATTTGTAAAGAAGCTGTACCACCGAAGTTGCAATACGCCAAGAATACCTTCCTTCACAATACCCCGGTTCATCTTGGACTCACCAAATTGCCTGTCTTCGAAATGAATGGGCACTTCTTTTAATTTGAATCCAAGCTTCCAGGCCGCGAATTTCATTTCGATCTGGAAAGCATATCCCACAAAATGGATCTCATCGAGGTTAATGGTTTCCAGTACTTCTCTTTTATAACACATGAAGCCTGCGGTCTGGTCAGCCACCGGCATCCATAAAATGATCCTTGTATAAAGTGATCCGCCTTTGGATAATAAGATGCGGTTGCGCGGCCAGTTTTTCACACCTCCACCCTTCACATATCTTGAACCGATGGCAAGATCCGCACCTTCTTCTTTACAGGCTTTATAAAGTCTTGGCAGATCTCCAGGATTATGTGAAAAATCCGCATCCATTTCGA
>CBDUBK010000201.1:0-5170 GCA_965365375.1 uncultured bacterium
ATCAATAAACCCTTTTGATAAAATTCTAATAATATTAATCAACTCTTATCCCTTTATCATCATTTTCAAAAAGGACTGCACCTCCGCTGACCTGCCCAACGGCTCCAGTAAAAAATTAAATAGATTCACTCCCACTGCCAGCCAGGTTGCCGGGTGTTTGAGCTTTTTATATTTCCACGCGGCAAGCAGGATCATCACCAGGATGATCACATAAGCGATATAAGCGGGGAGCATAATATTAATATTGGGCCAGGATTTCATATTCATCCCGACATACACATTTTGTATACCCCGTCCGAGTGCAGGCATCATGATAATAAATACAGTTGAGATCAGCCACCAGGCATGGTGTTCCACCTGTTTGCGGTGAATGATACTTTTAATGATGGCGAATCCAAAAGCGGTCATCATCACAATCTCCACTGCTGCAACTCCAAAAAAGAACCAGGGTTGAAAAGGACCAAACCTTTCCGGCATTTCAGCGGCTCTTTGTGTAGTGACTATATCACGGTGCATCATGCTCAGTGCAGTGAGGCAGACACCCCCGGCCAGGAACATTCCAATAATGCCATTGGTCCTGTGTCTTGATATTTGCCCGTGAGTAGCCCAATATGGTTGAACAATCAGGAATGCATACCAGATAGAACCCGTCCAGTAATGAATATGTACCGACCAGGCATTGTCGGTAAAATCACCCCAGTAATCCCTGAAAATGCCAAATTGCATAATTACCATGGGAATGATCATCCATAGATGAAGGGTCTTGTATTTATTGATCCACATGCAGTTGGTTTTTGGTGGAATCAAATTACTCTAATTTCACTAAACCACAACTAGCCCTTATTCGCTATTGGCTGGTAACTTATTAATAATCTGAACCTATTCCTGTCCCTCCCTATTCAATAAATATTTTCCCGGAACATGGTCCGTCAGCCATACACCGTTATCAGAAAAATAAAATGCAAACCCATCCCTGTACATTTTGTCAGCCAGCACTTCAAAAACATAAGGTTTTCCATGTCTTTGACCAACAGCGATGGCGGTTTCTTTATCTCCGCTCAGATGTACATGTTGCCTCGATCTTTTGATAAGGCCATCCGACATGATCGATGAAACATGATCAATAGCTGTTCCATGATAAAGGATTTCGGGTGGTTGCCGGTTTTCGTATCCCAGGTCTACTTCAATTGAATGTCCCTGGCTTGCCCTTATCTTATCAAAACTTTCATTGAAAGCAAATCGTTTTTTTGAATTGGTCTCTACAACATGAATTAATATCTCCATGTCAAATCTTATTCCATTTGCTGCTGCATTTTGTATCAATGTTTTTATATCAACCCATCCATTCGGATCCGGTTGGATGCCTATCAATTCCGGTTTATGCCTGAGCACCAGGCTTAAAAATTTGCTGATATGCTTTTTTTCTTTTTCATTGATCATAGTAATACGCTATTATTCTTGGTCCATGGTCTATGGTCCATGGTCCATAGACTATCAACTTCACTTATACAAAACCTGTTCATCCGTATAATAGGTCTTCAACATTCCCCTCTCTGCCTGCTTAATGGGTGCGCCCGTGGGACTTAATTTTTGTGCTTTTGTATGGATCTGCATAAAATCACGCACCTCTCCATGTACCAGCCCGGGGTATTTCTTAGAAATTTTTTTCACACTTTCCTTCAATACTTTTTTGATCTGCTTAAGGAGCTCTTTCACTTTTTCATCAGGAATGGCTTCCGCAACAGAAAATGGTGAAATGCGGCCCCTCCAGAGGATCTCATCGGCATAACCGTTCCCTATTCCCCTGATCTTATCCTGGTCGAGCAGCACATTCTTGATATTAGCCTTTCGCTGCAGTATTGTTTTGAAGGTTTTATAATTGAGTCTTTTGTCCAGTGCATCCAGCCCTTCCTTGTCAACCGGGAAAAGTTTCACATTCGCGTTTTTCATGCGGTCGGTAAGAGCCAGCGCAGAACCATCATGGAAATGAAACTCGACGATGGTGGATTTCCAATCATTTTTCCCGGTAAAAGGTCGCAGGTCACCGGTGAGCATCAGGTGCAGGCCCAGTATGATCTTCCCGGAAAATTCAAATCGCATTTCCTTGCCGGACCGGTAAACATCCAGCAATTTTTTCCCCTGCAGGGTCCTGGTCAAAACAGTAGCAGGATCCCTGAGTTTTTTACCATTCACCACTTTGAACTTAACCAGTTTTTTGCCGGCAAACTGTTTTTTCAGGTTTTGTGAAAACACTTCGATATCAGGCAACTCAGGCATATCACCGGGTTTTAATTCCCGGCTCCTAATATCGTCATTTTCCTGTTGGATTGATGATCTCAACAAGATCAAAACGATGTAAACCCGGACATCATTCAAAAATCACAACATGAAACAGTACAGCTTTTTTATCTCTCTTTTTATCAGCCTTTCATTTTTTACAGCCTGCAATGATGATCAACCTGCAGGTACGGATCATTCCACTGGAGCATCAAAAGGGTCGAAATTTATTGAAGGAAAAGATTACGTGGTGTTTGAAAGAGTGAGACTGATGGATAAAACCGGCTTTGACCAACCACAGGAAGCCTATAGCATGCTATTGCCTAAAGGCTGGCAACACGAAGATGAGATCATCTGGAAGGCTCCCGGCACGGCCTGTGAAGGTACTTACCGGCATGTGAAAGCACAATCTGCAAACGGAAATCACAGGTTCGAGATGTTTCCCGATGTGGTCTATTCCTGGAACACCAATCCTGAACTCCAGCAGTTTTATAATAACAACCAGCAACATTATTGCGCCAGCAAAGAACCCATGAGTGCTGAGCAATACCTGCGTGAAATTTTTATTCCTGAAGAACTGAAAGGTGCCAGTGTTATGAAAGTTGAATCAAATCCATACGTGGTGGAACAAATGCAGCAGAATAATCAAAATGCCATGAATGAGCTGAGGCAGTATGGCGCGGGTGAAATGCGTTTTGACCAGTCAGCCATCAACGCAAGGGTCAGCTGGAATGATGGAAGGGAAGGCATCGTGGTACTGGGAGTGAATACACTCGAGACCATTGTACCGAATGTATACAATGGAAGCTATGAGAAAATTTATACAACCCAGGTAACCAGGCGGATTGTATTCACTTACCCGCAGGAAGAAAAAGAGCTGGCGGAAAATGAATTCAGTATTCTGATGGGAGGTTTCCGTACCAATCCTGCCTGGAATGATGCGGTGAACCAGTTCTGGAGGGATGTAAGGCAGCAGAAAAATGTAGCGCATATCGGCCGCATCCGCATGATGGATGAACAGACCAGGCAGATGGGTGAAGCGGCTATCCGCCGTGGTGAACAAAGATTGAAGGATATGGATACAGAGATGCGCAGCTGGGAACAGAAACAGGCTTCGCAGGACAGGATGCATACCAATTTTATCAAGACCATCAGGGAGGTTGAGAACTACCAGGATGCATCCGGAAAATTTGAATTGTCTGCGGGTTACAATCATGCCTGGAGCAGGGAGGACGGTAGTAATTTTATTTTGAGCAATAATCCCAATTTCGACCCGGGTGCCGTATTCAGGGACCAGAAATGGAAGGAGATGAAGAAGGTTGATTGAGTTTTGTAACCGCCAAGTAAAGAAGGGAAGAAGAAAACGCGAATTTAGGTTTGCGTTTTTTTATTTGAGTGAGGGGAAGTTGTTACAGTAGGAAGTGAAAAAGAGGTTAATAATAAATTATTTTGTTGCTTTTTATTAAAAGAGCGATAGCCGGGAAGACGGGAAGTAGAGGTTGAGTGAATGGTGTGTCTCTTTGAAAGATAGAGTAACATCCCTATGAACTCTTTAAGAAAGATTCGAATGAAGCACACTACTTACCGTCTTCCCGTCTTCCCGGCAAAAAATATTCGAGCCTGTTGAATGTTTGCGAACATTAATCATGCTCAAACTCCAGATCCCTGCGGAATGAAAGTTCAACCAGGTTTATGTATTTCAACCTGGCTGAGGTTCCAGGATTGTTGCCATTAAGGTGGAAAAAAAAATCGAGCCTGTTGAATGTTTTCCAACATTTTCAGGCTCCTAATTATGAAACCGCTGAGGACGCTAAGGGCGCAAAGAAAAAACGCAAAGACTAATTCAATGCGTTTCTATCAATTCACAAATCAAATAAATCGTGGTTGGACTATGTATGACCCAGCCTTGGATCATCATAATAATCATTAACCTGGGTTGGATTCTCCGCATGCAAAGTGCCCAGCATCTGTTTATTCATTTGCTTGTTACCGGGAACATCCTCCCTGTAAATATTATAAAAATTCAAACCGGAAGTTCCATTTCCCACACCCCAGTCATATAGAATTTCAAAAGTTGAAGTTTCCCCATCAGCTTCTGCCTCATCCATTTCTTTTGCAAGCGAAGAAGAATTGGTCATACTGTGTTCGATCTTGCCACAAACTATATTAATATGATGACTGCTTAAACCATCATATATGCTGATGGAAAGTACCTGCTGCTTTTCCCCACCTGCAATAAGCGTGAACTTGGTGCCATCCGGGAAAATAATGGTACGGCGGTTGCCATTGCGGTCTTTGATATGTTTGCCATTGAGGTTTTCCCTGAAAGCAGCCAGTTTTACCTGCCCAGATACGGTTACATCACCCCACAGTTCATATTTGAAGTTTGGATACTTATCATGATGAAACAAAATATTATTTATCCCCTGTATCAATATGGTGCCTCCACCGCTGGTCCTGTAAGAATATTTACCCTCTTCAGAATTTTGTAAACCTCCGGCAGGTGTTACTGCGGTACAGGTACCCAAAACCGGCACGGGGATTACTTCATCTACAATTGTTTCCGGCTTTTTGCAGGAAGCCAGGAATAATAATGCAGGTATGATCCAGACCAGGATGCCAGGCAGGGCATCAACAGGTTTCAGTTTAAAACTGATGGCTGCAGGAGCAAAGCGGTAGTACTTGTTATAAAAATTCATACAGGAGGTATTGTTTTAGAAAATAAATACTAAACAATACATCGCCTGAAAACCCAAAAGATCATCAGGCTCCCGCAGTTCTCCTTTTCCTGTAGATATAAATTGCAGGGATAATCAGAAGTGCTGCCAGCCCGGCAATGACCCAGTTGCGGTTGGAAGCAGGTTTTTCCAGTTCAACGGGGGAGGTATCTCCC
>CBDUBK010000202.1:0-5136 GCA_965365375.1 uncultured bacterium
TGGGACCTGCCTGCTGAATTGAAAGAAGTATCGGGAATATCCTATCTCGACCAGGACCGTTTCGCCTGCATCCAGGATGAAGACGGAACCATTTTTATTTACAACCGGGCAGCAGGTAAGGTGGAAAAGAAAATTGAATTCGCAGGTCCTGGCGACTATGAAGGAATTACACTGAACGGTCAGACAGCCTACGTGGTAAGAGCAGACGGGAGACTATACCGTGTTGATATGAACACGGGAAGATCTTCAGTTAAGGAATATAAAACGCCTTTAACCGTGGAGCACAATGTTGAAGGACTGGCCTTTGATAAAAATAATAACAGGCTTCTTTTAGCCATCAAGGACGAAGAACCAGGAGGCCAGGATTATAAGGGCATTTATGCTTTCGACCTTGCTACAGAAAAAATGAATGCAGAGCCTGTAATAAAGATTGACCTGTCTGATCCTCTCCTGTCAGGGAATGAGCAGAAGAAAAAGAAAAAACTGGTCATGCCATCATCATTAGGCATTCACCCGCTTACCAGGGATATTTACATTACTGACGGTCCCAAATCAAGACTGGTAATCATGAACCCTTCAGGAAAGATCCTGAGGATGGTGGAACTGGGTAAAGACTTCGCCCAGCCGGAAGGGATCAGCTTCAGTCCGGGAGGTGAAATATTTATTTCCAATGAAGGAACCACTAAGCCTGGTAATATCATCCAGGTAAAACTGGAGCCTGCGGATTGATCATTCGTGGGTTCAAAATAAAAAATCCAACCCTCCCACAGTTGGATTTTTTATTGATAGCTTTCATTTTGGGGGAATGTGTTTGACAGTTTCAAGGTCCGCATCCCATTCAAACTGGTGAATGTCCCAGGACTGGCTGCCTCTTTTTCTTTCCAGTTTTTGAGCCATGATCAGTTTCTCTCCATCTGTACGAAGGTTGATCATGCCATAGACGGTAACCACTCTTTCTTTTCCTTCTGTTGTCCTTAGGTCTTTCAGATTGATGAATTCTTTGCTGGACCGCATCAGTTCCGTACAAAAAATGAAAGAACGGTCACCGCGGCTGAATTTTCCTATGGTTCCAAGTGTATCCGGTCTTGGATGGCAATGCGGCTCATCGTCACCACTTGAGACTACCGTAACAAGTGGATTGACTGCCTGTAGGAATTCGCTGGTAAAATCAGCGCTCCCGTGATGGCAGGACTTTGCAAAGTCCACCTGGAAAGTTTTTCTTGCCCTGGAAACGACGGCATCAATTTTCTTTTGGGCTGTATTTTTTTTCGCAGGCGTAGATGCATTCTCATAAGTTTCTTTTAACGCCCTGATATCTTCACCTGTATATTTTTCCAGTAAATAATCTTCTGCAGGGGGATTGAGGTCTCCTCCCAGTAAGATCCTGATGTTGCCAAGTTGCAGTTTCAGCACTACGGAATGACCATTTTTTGTGCGGCCCACATCATCAGTACTGCCATTCTTTTTTGGGAAATACCGGAGGCCTTTTTTGTTATTCACTTTTTCCAGGAGAGGACCCAGCACTTCAATGGTAAAACCGTCTTCTTCAACTAGGAAATTACTGTCTTCAGTGTTTTCTCTCCAGAGCGCTTCAAATTTTGTGGCGGGATAGTTTTCTGCGGCTTTCTTTAATGTGCGTTCATACAATGATCCGGAGGTTACACGGTTCAAATGTGTTCTCATCTGGTTATTAGTTGCAAATAGTTCCGTTATATAATTAAGACCATTCGAATTGGTGGTCTTACCAAGTTTGGGCCCTGAACCTCTTTCAACGATACCACTGTGATAAATTTTATTGAAACTGAATTGCTGGTTGTTTTTGGTCTGTTTGATAAACAAGTGACCGAAACCCTGGTAGTGATCACTGTCTGGGTGGGATATTATTGCCGTGAAAGGCGGAGGAGCGGTTTTCCCTTTTTGCAGGTTGAACCTCCATTTAAGAAAGCGGTACATATTATCCTTTGCTCCCGCATCAATTATGTAATGTTCATCTGAAGGAGTTACCATATGGCATCCATCTCCCTGGCCTACATCAACAAAATTTACTTCAAGGATCCGCTCAGGCTGTATATCTTTTTTCAATATATAACCATTAGCATTCCTGCTCCTCACTTTGATATAGGTTTTACCACCTTCAACTCTTTCTGTAAAATCCCCGTTCTTAATTATTAGTTTAATGTAATCGCCAAACAAAAGGTATTTGGAGATCCCCCACTTGATCTCACCTTTTTTATTCTTTATATCGTTATACAATTTTACAGAGGGGTAAACAGCAAATCCATGTTGCTGTTCTAGAACTTTTTCAATACTCATTTTGAGAAGTTTTGGTTGAAATCGAATATAATTAAAAAATATTATATGATTTCTCCCAATTCTTCCGGCTATGCATCATGGTGAGTTTAATAAAGAGTATGGAAATGGCCGTTATGATTACAGCCGTACCTGTTCTGAAGCCAGCAATGTTTTTTTAGTATGGATGATCACAATAAACTGGCCGCGTAATCCCGGATCTAAAACAAATTGTCCTGATGGCTGCCTGATGGATTGCCGGCTCAATACCTGACCTCCAAAGGAAATCAGTGAAACAGTGGTTTCTTCCTGTAATTCCAAAGGGAAGTGAAGCAGGATTTTCCCGTTGACAGCTGCCACCCGGATTGATTCTTCTTTTATATCAGCCCTGATCATACGGATGCTGCTGTACATATGTTGCCCGTCAATATCTATTTGTTTGATGCGGTAAAATAATTGACTTGCAGGAGCCTGGTCATAATAACTATAGTTCTGAAGTGATGCTGACTGGTTCATTGCGGCAACCTGGCCAATCCCGCTCCAGTTCATTCCGTCCAAACTTCGTTCTATTTCAAATCTGTCCGCGGAGATTTCATCAGAAGTAGACCACTGCACTAATATTTTCCCGTCGTTTTTCCTGGTGAGAGAAAATCCGGCGAATATTACCGGCAAAGGTTCAGCAGTAAAAACTTCAAAACCATTGGTAGAACCAGTAGCCATTTTAGGCCCGTATACGGGAGCATCATTTCCATCAAATACGGTACTGTTGCCTATCCTTAATTTTTGTGAAGCAGAACCACCTCCCGTGATCTGCCCGTTGCTGTAAACAATTACAATGGCAGTACTGCCAAGTTTCAGCGTGGAATTATTATTCTGGAAGGAGAGAGTGCCATAGATCTGCAGGTAAACAAAACCATTAATCACACGGTCATCATTAATGATCATGGTATATCCTGCAGGAATGGTGATGGTATCACCCACTACAGGTGCACGGTTGAGGTCCCAGTTCAATGGGTTACTCCAATAGCCGTTTGATTTGCATTTGATTTTTGGGGCTGCTGAAGTACTGCCATATAGCAACATGGCAAGGGCAGCAAGGAAAATCTGCTTCATTGGATCTGGATTTTACAGCTAAACCGGTTTCCGGATTTGTTCCGGGTACCTGTTTGTCAGCTGTAAAAATATAGGGGTAATCCCTCAGATGCAAGTGTTTTCCCTTATTTCATGGCCGGTATTTGCTACTAGCGGCATAATGAGTTGAAACTCATACTCTCCGAAATCGAAAAGCGCCAGAAAATCCTTGATTTCTCTGGCGCTTTTTTCATATGAAGCAGTTTTTTGCTAGTGGACCATAAACTTCAGCTGGTAATTCAAACCATCTTTTTGCAGGATCATGATATAACTGCCTTTAGAAAATCCTGCTAAACCTAAACTGATGATTTGTGTTTCGTGCAGTGCCATGGTTCCTTTTTGCACCGTAGATCCATTTGCCGCAATAATTGAATACTGATAGTTGCCTGCCCTGATATCTTTAACGGATAACATGATGTGGTCAGTAACCGGGTTATTCACCAAATTCACCTGGCCTTTATCTTTTTGATCCATCACCATGATAACCCTGGAAATTGTAGAACTGCCATCCCTGTCCTGTGACCTTAGCCTGTAATAAGCTACACGATTAACAGGTTTGTCATCATTCATCCGGTAGGTTTCTTCCATTCCACTGTTACGAGCCCGGAGTGTTCCTATTTTGAAAAAACTATTTCCATTATCACTCCGCTCTACTGCAAAATGATCCACATCCTGTTCATTTGTTGTAATCCATTCTATGGCAGTCACTCCATTTTTTCTCTGCGCACTAAAATCCAGCAGGGTCAATGGTACAGGAAAGGACCTGCTGCCAAATGTAAAAAGCTGGAAGGATGAAACCGCATCACTGCTGATATTGCCCGTGCCAGTAACATTGCCACTTGCCGTGCCTCCGATATCAGTCCACTGGCTTCCATTATAAGAAGCTGTAGTGATCTCAGGCAGGGTCCAGTTGTTGAAAGCGATCCTGGTATGATCCCAGTTAAGATCTACCCTGGCGCTGCCACCGGAATTTTTCTGGATCTCCCAGTATTCATTTCTGTGCAGGGTTACTAAAGGAGAGAGTAGTTGTGCTGCGTAGGGCGTGGATAACAGATGCCTTGCAGAAAAAATTCCGACACCGGATAAAGAAGATAAGCTTACGGGTCTTAATACAGTTGCTGAACCAACAGGAAATACAAAATTGGTACTTCCTTCCTTTCTCACCCATCCATGAACATGACGGCTGTCCGTACTTCCGTTATAGTTTGCGCCGGCTTTATACACCAGTGCATAGCCTGCCGAAGTGGTGACCATTCCATTGAGGAACTGGTGGGTACCACTTACCTGCAGGTCATTATTCAATTGAATGCCTGAAGTATTGTTGGTGGCAAGGTGATAGGTAGAAAAAGGCTGGTTTCCATTGAGAGTTTGAACCGTATTACCGTTGAAGCTGAGCGTACCAGTTTGTGCAGCCATAGAAGACTGGTCATTGGTAAGATTTCGTTTCACAAACATCTGACCATCATTTACAAAAGCTGCTCCTGATTTATTGACAACATTGCCGTTAAAACTTATTTGTGCTCCTGCATGGATCTTTAAGGTCCCATTATTGGTAAAACTTTCCTGGGCCTGTGTGCTGATACAGGCAACAGAAAATATTATCCCTGTTATAATTGTTTTCATCTGGTAAATTATAGGGATGATTATTTAATGGACAGGGTCAAATTCTGTACAAGAAGGTCAACCGTGCTTTCATTGTTCTCAGTCCATACTTCA
>CBDUBK010000203.1:0-5131 GCA_965365375.1 uncultured bacterium
ACGGAAGCCGAGATTAAGGAATACAAGGAATTACTGAAGGAAGGACTGGTAGCTCCCACGCAGATGGAAGTATTTGTTGCCAATGCAGATGGAAGCGAAGCAAAACAGATCACTTCCCTGGGGCAGGCCAACTGGGCACCGAATTTTCTGAAGGATGGCCGCATCATTTTTTGCAGCAATCATGAATACAAAAGAGGATTTCCCTTCAATATGTACGTGATCAATGCCGATGGCAGCGGCATGGAAAAGATCAGCCGCGACAAAGGTTTTGATGCCTTCCCCATGATCAGTCCTGATGGCAAAAAGATCATCTTCTCCAGCAACCGTAATAATAAAGGCACAAGGGATACGAATGTGTTTGTGGCGGACTGGAAAGAATAAGAACGTGAGAGGTGAATCGTGAGGCGTGAATCGTGAGAGGCTGCACTAAATGAATTTTTTTTTCAAATGAATGCCTTCTATTTATTAATCCGATTTTGTAATCATCCCTGAATTGGATGGTTGCACCTCACGTTTCACGTCTCACGATTGACCAAAACCTTTATTGTATCATATTAAAGCCTCTCACGATTCAGGAGATTCCTGTAGTTTTGACCGAACCAAAAACCAATCAGCATGAATACCAGTTTGTACAGTGCTTTACTTCACATGCATAGTGTCGGCCGCTGGATCATTTTATTATTACTCATTTTCGCGATCCTGAACAGTCTTATTGCCGGCAACAGGCCTTATATAAGAACGGATAACCGGCTGGGCCTGATCCTTACCATTGTTGCGGACCTGATGCTGCTGCTGGGTATTTACCTGTGGTTTGTTGGGCAAAAAGGTTATAATCTCATTGAGGCGAACGGTATGTCGGCTGTTATGAAAGATCCAACCCTGAGATTCTTTGCGATTGAGCACCTTGCAGGAATGCTGATCGCTATTGTATTAATTCATATTGGTAAAGCACAGGGTAAAAAACCAATAGGTGATAAAGCCAAGCACCGGAGGACAATGATTTTTTACCTGGTAGCCCTGTTAATTATCCTGGCATCGATACCATGGCCTTTCCGCGAGATTGGTGTTTCAAGCGGATGGTATTAATTAATCGCATACACAATGGCCTGGAGAAAATCCAGGCCTTTTGTTTAGCCAAAGGCCAAAGGCAATTAGCTAATAGCCATCAACTCCCACGCTTACCCAACTCAATTACCTCGCAATCCTTAATCGTTTTCCCATCAATCGCAAACCTGATAAGGGTCCTTACCTGGTGCCAGCCCTGGTTGCCTGCAGCGCCGGGATTCATATGAAGGCAATTCAGCTGCTGGTCATAGATCACTTTCAGAATATGGGAATGGCCTGAAATAAAAAGACCGGCTCCCGCTGCCTGTATTTTTTGTTTGACACCCGGTGCATACCTGTTTGGGTAACCACCGATATGCTGCATAAAAACCGTAAACCCCTCACATTGCCAGGTCAGGCTTTCCGGGTAAACACTCCTGATGTCTTAACCGTCAATATTTCCATATACACCACGCAAAGGTTTTTTTTGCTGAAGACGTTTTGCGATATCAATCGTACCGAAATCACCGGCATGCCAGATCTCATCGCAGGCGGAAAAATGTTCAAAAACTTTTTCATCAAGATAATGGTGGGTGTCGGAGATCAGGCCTATACGGGTCATGGGGCAAAGGTCGTGAATCGTGCATCGTGAATGGTCAATATTTCACGTTTCACGCTTCACGTCTCACGTTCTCATTTTTCGCTAAATTGTGCCTCGCCTTAAAACATGAACGATGGCTTACTATCATAAACTTGGAACCATTCCCCATAAACGTCACACGCAATTCCGCAAGCCTGATGGCGGGCTATATTCTGAACAACTTTTTTCTACTGAAGGATTTTCAAACGACTATTCTTTATTATACCATATTCATCCTCCCACACAGATCATCAAGACTGAAAAACCGGTGGATGTTTCTCCCAAAATAGCTGAGGAAAAAATGCTCAGCCACCGAAGTTTTGAAGGTTTTAAGATCAAACCGGTGCAAGATTACCTCGAGAGCCGTATTCCTGTTCTGGTGAATAATGATGTTCACATTGTACTGGCAGCACCGCAAAAAAGCAGCACCACTTATTTTTATAAGAACACCGATGCGGATGAGATGATTTTTGTGCATGAAGGCAGCGGTGTGCTCAAAACCATTTACGGTGATCTTCCTTTTTCTTATGGTGATTACCTGGTGATCCCGCGCGGTACCATTTATCAAATACATTTCAATGATGAGAATAACCGGCTGTTTATCGTAGAGTCTTTCAGCCCTATCCGTTTTCCCAAAAGATACCTGAGTAAGAACGGGCAGCTGCTGGAACATTCACCATATTGTGAGAGGGATATCAGGGCTCCGCAAATGCTGCAGACACATGATGAGAAGGGAGACTTTATTATAAAGGCAAAGAAAAAAGGCATCCTTTATAATCTTCATTACGGCAATCATCCTTTTGATGTGGTAGGGTGGGACGGTTGCTGTTACCCGTTTGCATTTTCCATTCATGATTTTGAACCCATTACAGGTCGGGTACACCAGCCGCCACCCGTACACCAGACTTTTGAAGCACATAATTTCGTGGTCTGTTCATTTTGTCCCCGTTTATTTGATTATCATCCCCAGGCTATACCCGCTCCATACAACCACAGTAATATAGATAGTGATGAGGTTCTTTATTACGTAGATGGAGATTTTATGAGCCGCAAGAATGTAACCAGGGGCATGATCACTTTACACCCTGCCGGCATTCCCCACGGGCCTCATCCCGGCGCTGTTGAAAAAAGTATAGGCGCAAAGGAAACAAAAGAACTCGCCGTGATGGTGGATACTTTTCACCCGCTCATGCTCACAAAACAGGCGCTCGACATAGAAAATGAAAATTATGTGATGAGCTGGGCAGAATAAAATTGTTAAGACTATTTGAATTAGCATTTCCTAATAATACATTTGCCCGAGTTTCATGCTGCGCAATTGCTTCTGTGAGTGGAGGGTTTTCCCTTCAGAGGTAAAGAAGGCCCTGCGCAAATTTTATTTCAGCCGTATGGGGCCTCTACGGTACTAACCAAGCTAACATTTCCAATGAAACAATTGTTATCCATCGCGATCGCATCGATCCTGCTCGTAAGTTGTGGACCCAAGATCTACACTTCCTCCAACTTTTCAACTGCACTTGCCAAACACAAAACCGTAGCGATCCTGCCTGCGGAGGTGAACATGCAACTGCGTCCCAACCAGACCAAGAACACCACACAGGCCCAACTGGATGAAATGTCCATGAAAACAGGCTATGACATCCAGGAAAAAATGTACAGCTGGTTCCTGAGAAGAGGTGATAAATACAAATACACTGTAAGTTTCCAGGATGTAACCCGTACCAACGCTTTACTGAAAGATGCAGGAATCACCTATCAGGACCTGAAATCTACTGACCGTGTGAAGCTGGCCAAGATCCTTGGTGTTGATGCCGTATTACAGGACAGGGCTTCCATGGAAACACCTATGTCTGATGGTGCTGCCATCGCTGTAGGTATCCTTGTAGGTGCCTGGGGTAGTACCAATAAAGTGGAGACTACTATTAATATCCATGATGGTGCATCAGGAGATCTTCTCTGGAAATATGATTATGAAGCTTCAGGCTCTGTAGGTTCATCTTCTACCAAACTGGTTGATGCACTGATGAGAAATGCTTCCAAGAAGTTTCCTTATTCAGCCAAATAATTCAGTTCAAAGTTGAAAGTTCAAAGTCCATGCAGCTTTAGATTCCGGGAATAATATTACAATGGAGTCTTATTGAAAACCAGCAAGCTGAAACAGCTTACCAACTGTTGGTTACCGACTTTGAACTTTCAACTGTTCTACTATGAACTAAAAAAAGCAGGGACCCCGGGTTCCTGCTTTTTTATTCAGCCGGGTAGTAAGATAGTCGGGAGTTAAAAGTTGAAAGTTCAAAGTCCATAGGAGCTATATAATTCCGGCTTAATATAACAAAGCGGGCTGATTGATAGCAAGCCTACTTCGGACTAGTAAACCAAACCATCCTTTAAGGACTCCGACTTTGAACTTTGAACTCTGAACTTAAAAAGGTGTGGCATGAAGTTTACCCTTAATGATTTATATTCGGAATCACAAAATCACTTGCTATGGTAAAAATCACAGATTTGAAAGAAGGAGATATCGTAAAGGTTATTGATTCAGGCGATGAAAGGATAGGAACGGTGGTGGAGATCAGCCGGGATGAGAACATGGCCAATATCAACAATGGAGTACAGGAATTCTGGTACAGCCCGGAGGATATCATTCCCATCCCGCTCACCGATGAGCAACTGGTTCATACACTGGGTTTTGAAAAGGAAGAGACCAGCGACGGCACCAAGTACAAAAAAGGCCCGTTCAGGGTGGTTGTGCATGACCCTGGAAATTATACCAGCCTGGATGTATGGTACCGGGAGGACAGGAGGCATTTTAATCACCCCCTTTACCTGCATGAGCTTCAGAATCATCACCTTGAGATGACCAAGGTGCACCTGGAAAAGGCCCACTCACACTAAATTTATTCTTAATAATTTGGGAAAATCCCACCATAATCCCCTTAACAACGGGGATTTTTTCTTTTTTCACCTGATTACCCATATCTTTGCGCTCCCAAATTCAGTATGTCGAAACAGCCATTAATTAAACAGGACGGAACAATCATAGAAGCCCTGTCCAACGCAATGTTCAGGGTGAAGCTTGAAAACGGACACGAAATTTTGGCTACGATCTCAGGAAAGATGCGGATGCACTACATACGGATTTTGCCAGGTGATAAAGTAGGTGTTGAAATGAGCCCCTATGACCTGTCAAGGGGAAGGATCATTTTCAGGTATAAATAATTAAAACTGCCAATGGCCATTAGCCATTAGCCAATAGCTTTATTATGAAAGTAAGAGCATCCATCAAGAAAAGAAGCGCTGATTGCAAGATCGTGCGCCGCAAAGGGAGACTTTACGTAATCAACAAAAAGAATCCCCGCTATAAGCAAAGACAAGGATAAGAGAAGCCAATGGCCAATGGCCATTAGCCAATAGCTATTCAAAAAAGTAAAACTGTTATAAAAATAT
>CBDUBK010000204.1:0-5131 GCA_965365375.1 uncultured bacterium
TGGTCACCTCCTGTATGGATGAAGGATAACAGCAGTTTTGTTGGAGGTAGTTTACAACCCCAATACTATGCGGCTTACGCAAAGTATTTTGTAAAATACATCCAGGCCATGAAAGCGGAAGGCATCACTGTTGATGCCATCACCCCGCAGAATGAACCCCTGCATCCCGGGAATAATCCAAGTTTGCTGATGACCGCTGCCCAACAGGCAGACTTTATCAAAAATCATTTGGGTCCTGCATTCCAGGCTGCCAATATCACTACCAAGATCATCATCTATGATCATAATGCTGACAGGCCGGACTATCCTATTTCTATACTGAATGATGCTGCTGCCAAACAATTCATCAACGGTTCAGCATTTCATTTATACGCGGGAGATATCAGTGCGCTTTCCGAAGTGAGGAATGCACACCCTGACAAAGCCATTTATTTTACGGAACAATACACTGCTTCCAATGGCAATTTTGGTGGTGACCTGAGATGGCATCTGAAAAATATCATCATTGGTTCCACACGTAACTGGAGCCGAATAGCACTGGAATGGAACCTCGCGAACAATGCTGCATTTGGTCCGCATACACCTGGCGGATGCACAGTTTGTAAAGGTGCCATTACTGTAGAGAACAGCAGCACGTACCGCAGGAATGTAGCCTACTATATCATTGCCCATGCTTCCAAGTTTGTAACTCCCGGTTCTGTAAGGATCAGCAGCAATACCAATGGCAGCCTGCATAATGTAGCTTTCAAAAGACCTGATGGCAAACTGGTACTGGTAGCAGTGAATGATGGCAATACTGCAACCATATTTAATATCAAGTACAATGGTAAATGGGTGGTCGTATCGCTGGAAGCCGGCGCTGTGGGCACTTTTACCTGGTAAGAAAAAACAAGGAATGAAAAAAATCATACTGGCATTATCCGTCTGCGCCTTATGTGTACAGATCCATGCCCAAAAGAAAACCGTTACCGTTATTACAACAGCTAAAGGAACCAACCTGAAGCTCTCTCCCGGTGGCAGTTTAAGTTTCAAAGAATTCAAGCAACCGCTGGAAACCCAGCCTTCCATTTTTGTGGATGAATACAATACGTTCCAGACCTTCATGGGTGTGGGTGCTGCATTCACAGATGCCTCCGCTGAAACCTATGCGAAACTTCCCAAAGACCAGCAGCAGGCCTTCATGAAAGCCTATTTCGATCTTGAAGATGGCATCGGATATAATATCGCACGTACCAATATTAACAGCTGTGATTTTTCGAGCGGAAGTTATACATATGTAACAGCGCAGGACAAAGAATTAAAAACTTTTGACATCGCCCATGACCGCAAATTCAAAATGCCCATGATTAAGGATGCGATGCAGGCGGCTGACCAGAAAATATCTTTGTACGTGAGCCCATGGAGTCCTCCAGCATTTATGAAGGATAATAATAACATGCTGCAGGGTGGCAAATTACTTCCCGAATACAGGCAGAGCTGGGCAGATTATTATGTAAAATTTATCAAGGCATATGAAGCTTCCGGAATACCTGTATGGGGATTGAGTGTTCAGAATGAACCCATGGCCAAACAGCGCTGGGAATCCTGCATCTTCACTTCGGATGAAGAAAGGGATTTTATCAAAAATCATCTCGGTCCTACCCTGCACAGGAACGGGCTCGGTGATAAAAAACTGATCGCCTGGGATCACAACCGGGACCTGATCTACCAGAGAGCCAGCGTGATCCTCAACGACCGTGAAGCTGCAAAATATGTATGGGGTATCGGCTTTCACTGGTATGAGACCTGGACCGGCGGACCTATGCAATTCGAAAACCTGAAAAGAGTACATGAAGCTTTCCCTGATAAGCATTTAATTTTTACAGAAGGCTGCAAGGAAAAATTCCACATTGACAGCATCAATAACTGGAGCCTTGGAGAAAGGTATGGTCATTCCATGATCAATGATTTTAACAGCTGTACGGTTGCCTGGACCGACTGGAATATTTTACTGGACGAATATGGTGGTCCGAACCACGTGGGTAATTTTTGTTTTGCTCCCGTGCATGCGGACACCAAAAAAGGTAAGCTGATCTTCACCAATGCCTATCATTATATCGGGCATTTTTCAAAATACATCAAACCAGGTGCAGTGAGGATAAGCGCTTCACCAAGCCGCGCCCAACTGGAGACCACAGCTTTCAGAAATCCAGATGGAACCATCGTTGTGGTGGTGATGAATACTACTGATAAAAAAATTCCTTTTCATTTATGGATGAATGGAGAAGCCGCGGAGACCGAGAGCGCTGCAAACTCCATCATGACCTTATTGATCAAATAAAACCTGCTTATGCGCAAGCTAATCCTGCAAATGACCTCATTTGCTATTATAATCCTTTGCTCATTTGTTTCCCATGCACAGGGTTTTCTCAAGACTGAAGGACATCATATTGTGAATGGAAAGGGAGAAAAAGTGATCCTGCGGGGTATGGGACTTGGCGGCTGGATGCTGCAGGAAGGTTATATGTTTCATGTAAGCAACCTCGGACAGCAATACCGTATCAGGGAAAAAATCCGGGAAGTTGTGGGAGAAGAAAAGACCAGGATGTTTTATGATACCTGGTTGAAACAACACACCACTAAAAAAGATATTGATGCAATGGCGCAATGGGGTTTTAATTCCATCCGTCTTCCCATGCATTTTGACCTGTATACGCTTCCTGTAGACCAGGAACCTGTGGCTGGCCAGCATACCTGGCTGGAAAAAGGATTTGAAATGACAGACCGTTTACTGGAATGGTGCAAACAAAACAAGATCTATCTGATCCTTGATTTGCATGCCGCTCCCGGCGGACAGGGAAATGACCTGGCCATTAGTGATCGTAACCCCGACAAACCTTCCCGTTGGGACAGTGAAGCCAACCAGCAAAAAACAATTGCACTCTGGAAAAAACTGGCGGAAAGATATAAGGATGAAGAATGGATGGGCGCTTATGATATCATCAATGAACCTAACTGGGGTTTTGAGGATGTGAAGGATTTCAGGGGCACGGCAGAGAAAAAAAATGAGCCTTTAAAAAAGCTGATGGTGGACATCACCAAAGCGATCAGGGAGGTTGACAAAAAACACATCATCATCATTGAAGGCAATGGTTTCGGAAATAATTATAATGGGATCCTTCCTGCCTGGGATGATAACATGGTTTTGAGTTTTCATAAATACGGAAACTTCAATACTGAGGGTGCCATCAAAAATTTTCTCAATCTCCGCGAACAGCACAATATGCCCATCTGGCTGGGAGAATCAGGCGAAAATTCCAACACCTGGTTTACTGAGGCTATTGCACTGGTGGAAGGTCATGGAATCGGCTGGGCATGGTGGCAGGAAAAAAAGATGGGCATCAATAACCCGCTCGAGATCAAAAGACCGGAAGGATACCAGTTGCTGCTGGATTACTGGTCTGGCAAAGGACCTAAACCTTCGGAAACGGAAGCATGGAAGATTTTAAGTGAGCTGCTGGAAAACATCAAAATTGAGAATAATATTTTTCACCCGGATGTGGTTGATGCGATGTTCCGCCAGGTACAAAGCACCAGTACAAAACCTTTCAAAAGGCATGCGCTTGAAGAATCACTTACCATCAAAGCAGTGGATTTTGATATGGGTCGCCAGCGTTATGCCTATTATGATCTTGATTCGGCGAGCTACCAGTACACACCGGGTGTAGATACAAGGGGAAACAGGGGGCGGTCTTACCGCAATGACGGGGTTGATATCAAACGGGGTGAAGAAGGGTATTACGTATTCAGTACAGAAGACGGGGAATGGATGCAGTACACTTTCCTGGTGAATAAGGATGGTAAATACAACCTTTCGGTTGAACTGGCATCAGATACAACCATGGCAGCTTATTCACTTTTCCTGAATGGTAATGTGCTACTGGAAAATACCCCCGTCATTCCAACAGGAGGTAAAGAAACCTGGAAATCATCGGCTCCCATTGCTGTTACCCTGAAGAAAGGAATGAACCAGCTACGCTTTCGCGTGGAAAAAGGCGGTTTCCAGTTCAGGAAGATCAGTTTTGCGAAAATGTGATAGTATAGAATGGATGTATTGACTGCATCATTCTAAAAAAATTATCATCATCTTTCTGTTCATCAGGAAGCTTTTTTCCTTGCAGGTTTCAGGCTTTCTTTCAATTTCTGCATCAGGTCTTCCGTAGTGCTGGTATGAACCACCTTGAGTGGTTTGTAAGCAGCACCTTTGCCTTTTGCTTTTGCTTCGATCACTTTTAATAATTTATCTGAAAACTCATCCCTGAATTCTTCGGGTTTGAATGGTTTGGTCAGCTGGTTGATCAGCATACTCGCCATCTTGATCTCATCGCTCTTGCTGTCAGCCTTTGGTAAGGTCAGTCCATCAGCTTCCCTGATCTCCTGTGCAAAACGCAACCGGTGTAATACCAGTACATTTCCCATTGGCTTTACCAAACAAACCCATTCCCTTTTATGATAGACCAGTGGTCCGAGTGCGGCCTTGCCTTCTTTTTTCAATGCATCACGCAAGAGCGCATATGCCCTTGCTCCTGATTTATCTGGTTCCAGGTAATAGGGTTTTTCAAAATAAACAGGATCGATCTCTTTTTCAGAAATGAATTGCACGATCTCCAGATGGTCTAGTTTTTCCGGAGTTGCTTTTTGAATATCCGTTTCATCAACGATCACCACTTCTTTTCCCATCTGGTATCCTTTTACGATATCCTCGTATTTCACCTCCTTACCAGTAGTCTCATTCACTTTCTTATAGCGGATGCGTGCATTATTGTTCTTGTCGAGGCTGATGAATGGTATCGTGCTTTCATCAGTAGCAGCATACATTCTTACAGGTATATTCACCAGTCCAAATCCTAAAGAGCCTGTCCAGATCGGTCGCATATGAATTGTTTAAGCGTAAAAAAATCCTACCCTTATCAACCAAAAAGCAATCCCTTCCTCAATTTTCCACGGAAAGGGATAAACACCAGTTATCAACAGGATTATTCACACGGGCTCTGCTTTAAGAAGTCAAAAGGAAAAATTCAAAAAGTCAAAAAGTGCAGAAATTCCTTGTCGCTTCCGTTGCATTCTTCCTTCTTGGCGGTTGAATGACCGC
>CBDUBK010000205.1:0-5120 GCA_965365375.1 uncultured bacterium
GGCATGGGGGTTCGAGTCCCTCCACCCGCACAAAAAAACACAGAACGGGTTGATGTTATAAGCATACTCATCAACTCGTTCTTTTATTCAACAAGTCAACAATCAATCATGGCCACAGTTACTCAACAGGATGTTGCTCCGCTTCATAAACATATCAGCGTCACAATTAATAAGGAAGATTACCTGCCTACTTTCGAAAAATCTTTGAAGGAATACAGCAAGAAAGCCAACATTCCGGGTTTCAGGAAAGGAATGGTACCTGCCGGTCTCATCAAGAAAATGTATGGCAATTCTCTTTTTGTTGATGAAGTGCTTAAAACTGTTGACAAGGAAGTATTTCAGTACCTGGAAACTTCCAACCTGGATATTTTTGCACAGCCTCTACCGCTGGAAATGCAACTTGACCAGCTGGATGTAAACAATCCGAACAACTATACTTTCACTTTCGAGGTTGGTATGAAGCCATCATTCCAGTTACCACAGCTTTCCCAGCAAAAGATCAAACGTTATAAAATTGATGTAACCGATGAAATGGTAAACGAAGAAGTGGACCGTATGCGTTCCCGTTATGGCAACATGACAGAGCCTGAAGCAGTGCACAGTGAGGAAAATGTACTCAATATTACTTTCATCGAAACTGATGAACAGGGTAATGAACTGGAACATGGCATGCGCAAGGACAATTCCCTGCTCGTAAAATATTTCAAAGAAAGTTTCCGGCCTTCGCTGATGGGAAAAACAAAGGATGATACGATCCAGGTGAAACTGGATGAGGCTTTTGAAGGCAAGGAAGCAGAGTGGGTTTTGAATGATCTTGGCATCGACAGTGCCAGCAACAAACATTATAAACTGCTGATCACTAAAATCGGTCTGGTAGAACCACGCGAACTGAATGAAGAATTTTTCAGCCAGTTGTTTCCCAATGAAGAAATAAAAACAGAATCAGACTTCCGCAACAGGATCAAAGCGGAACTCGAAAAACAATGGGAAGCTGAAAGCAGCAACCAGTTGCAGCATTCCCTGTACCATGTGCTGCTGGATCATACCAATATCGAATTCCCTAATGATTTTCTTAAGCGCTGGATCAAATCGCAGGGAGAAAACAAAGAAGTAAAAACCGATGAAGATGTGGAAAAGGAATTCCCGAATTTCCTTAACCAGTTGAAATGGACCCTGATCACGGAAAAGCTGGTACAGGAAAATGATATCAAGGTTGATGCAAATGAGCTCCGCCAGTTTGCCAAACAGCAATTGCTTGGTTACATGGGTATGCAGACTCTTGATGAAGAACAGCAGTGGGTAACAGATTATATCGACCGTATGATGAAGGATAAGAAATACGTGGAGGATGCATATAACAGGCTGCAAACCCAGAAGATCTTTGACTGGGCGGAAAGCCAGGTGAATGCTGATATTACGCCGGTAACGAAGGATGAATTCATTAAAATGAATGAGCAGCACCAGCATGCGCATCACTAAGCCAATAGCCATTAGCTAATGGACATTGGCTTGTTCAAAAACAAAGAGGTTGACAATGTCAACCTCTTTGTTTTTGAACAACTCCCTCTCTGGCATTTTGTCCTGTTTTTGGCTGCGCACGGTATTTGATACCAACAATCCATTAATTTGCCTAAAAACTAATACAGTCGATATGAGTTTACAATCAGAATTTGAAAAATATGCCGTGAAGCACCGGGGCATTTCCAGCAATACCCTGGATAGCTACAGCAAACATTCCGTGACCGCTCTTACTGCCAATGTAATTGAAGAAAGACCCATGAATGTTGCCGTAATGGATGTTTACAGCAGGCTGATGATGGACAGGATCATCTTCCTGGGACATCCCATCAATGATGAAGTAGCCAATATTGTAACAGCGCAATTACTCTTCCTGGATTCCACCGACAGAACAAGGGATATCAATATGTACATCAATTCACCAGGGGGCAGTGTGTATGCCGGCCTTGGTGTGTATGATACCATGCAATATGTTTCGCCTGATGTGGCAACCATCTGTATTGGTGTTGCCGCTTCCATGGGCAGTGTGTTGCTCGCCGCCGGTTCAGCTGGTAAAAGAGCAGCCCTCAAACACAGCCGCATTATGATGCACCAGCCGAGTGGTGCCATTGGCGGGCAGGCAACTGACATCGAGATCACGGTTCGCGAGATCAAGAAACTGAAACAGGAACTGTACGAGATCGTATGTCATCATTCCGGTCAGAATGTTGAAAAGGTTGGCGAAGACTTCCAGCGCGATTACTGGATGACCGCCATTGAAGCCAAAGAATATGGCCTGGTAGATGAAGTGTTGCTGGTCAACCCTAAAAAAGATATCAAAGCAGAATCCAAATAACTAAAATCAAAAGACAGAAAGATGAGCCTTCAAGACCAATTATACAAACGTCTTCATATCATGCAGCCACAGGAACCCGGTGATCCAGGTAATCCTGAAGATCCGGAAGAAGAAAAAGAAGAAAGAGCCGAAATGGATACCCGGATGCTTTACAAGCGCCTTGAAAAATATTTTTACCAGACCCGCTCCATTTATCTCTGGGGTGTGGTGGACGATAAATCAGCCAAGGATGTGGTGACAAAACTGCTCCTGCTTGAAGCGGACAATCCTGGTGAAGAAATCAAATTTTATATCAGCAGCCCTGGTGGTTCTGTTACCAGCGGCATGGTGATCTACGATACCATGCGCATGATCAAATCTCCCGTAAGTACCATTTGTATGGGCCTTGCCGCGTCCATGGGCAGCATCCTCCTGAGCGGGGGCGCCAAAGGACGCCGGTTCATTTTCCCCCACGGTGAGGTAATGATCCACCAGCCTTCACTTGGCGGTCATATCCAGGGTGTAAGCGCGGATATGGAGATCCACGCCGAGCAGATCCTGAGAACCAAGGAAATGGGTGCACGCATCCTGGCAGAAAATACCGGCCAGACCATCGAGCGCATCCGTAAGGATTTTGAACGCGACTACTGGATGGAAGCTGATAAGGCCATTGAGTACGGGATCGTGGATAAGGTGATAGATAAATTATATTGAGCTGCGAGCTGTTAGCTGCGAGCTGCGAGTGGGACCCTGCGGTGCAGGGTCTTATTTTTTTACCCTGACCCGGCTGGTAATTATTGTTAACCAGGGATTTATACCGGGATTGGACAGCCAGAAGGGAGGCTTTATCTAATAATTTCTTATAATCAACCCAATACCTCCTTTTCCGGCGGGGAATTTTCTATTTTTACAGGCTTGATGCAGCTAAAAGCGGCATTTTGCTTTCTTTAAATACTGAGAACAAATACATGGCAAAAAATATATTACACTGTTCTTTCTGCGGCCGCAGCCGCGATGAGGTCAAGATCCTGATCGCAGGCCAGGAAGGGCATATCTGTGAGAACTGTGTGGAGCATGCCCGCGAGATCATTGACCAGGAGCTGATGGTGCGGGATGACAAGAATACAGGTACAGCGGCCTTTAAGCTGACCGTTAAGAAGCCGATGGAGATCAAAAAATTCCTGGATGAATATGTGATCGGCCAGGACGAGGCCAAGAAAGTTCTTTCCGTTGCAGTTTACAACCACTACAAACGCCTTCAATACAAAACAGCCGAAGTACCAAAGGATGATATCGAGATTGAAAAAAGCAATATCATCATGGTAGGTGAAACCGGAACCGGTAAAACACTCCTGGCTAAGACCATTGCCAAATTGCTGAATGTTCCTTTCACTATAGTAGATGCGACTGTATTTACCGAAGCTGGTTATGTGGGTGAAGATGTGGAAAGCATTCTTACAAGGCTGCTCCAGGTTTGTAATTATGATGTAGCAGCCGCTGAAAGAGGTATCGTATACATCGATGAAATTGACAAGATCGCACGTAAGAGCGATAATCCATCCATCACCCGCGATGTAAGTGGTGAAGGTGTGCAACAGGGTATGCTGAAACTCCTGGAAGGTACGGATGTGCTGGTACCACCTCAGGGCGGACGTAAACATCCTGAGCAGAAACTTATCAAGATCAACACCCAGAATGTTCTCTTCATCTGTGGTGGTGCTTTTGATGGTATCGATAAGATTATTGCCCGCCGCGTGCAAACCAATACCATTGGTTTCAATGTAGATAAAGGCCTGCAGGAAAATATGAAAAAGAACCTGCTGCGTTATGTGAATGCGCAGGATCTCAAATCATTCGGCCTGATCCCTGAATTACTGGGCCGTTTGCCGGTGGCAACACATCTTGATCCGCTGGATCTTGAAACACTGAGAGCCATTCTCACAGAACCTAAGAATGCGCTGATCAAACAATATGTACGCCTCTTTGAACTCGAAGGCATCAAACTCACTATAGACAATGATGTGCTGGATTTTATGGTGGAAAAAGCCATGGAATACAAATTGGGTGCAAGGGGTCTGCGCAGCATCTGTGAAGGTTTACTTACCGATGCCATGTTTGAATTACCTTCTTCCAAAGAAAAATTCTTCAACCTCGACATGGAATATGCCAGGAGGAAATTTGACAAGAGTAAATTGAGTTTGCTGAAAGTAGCGTAGGAAGCTGCGAGCTATTAGCTACGAGCTGCGAGAAAGAGAACTCTGTTCGAACCTCAAGCTCATTCTCGTAGCTCACAGCTCGAAGCTTTTATTAATACCATAAAATCATACACAATGTTCGGATTTGACAAAGACAACGTACAGGGACAGGTTTCTGAATTGCAGGAAAAACTGAAAAGCCAGGCAGGACTGAGCGATGAGCAGGCTCAGAAAGTACTGGAAACGATCAAGGATTTTGTGCTGGAGAAATACCCGATGTTCAGCGGTGCGGTGAATAATATGCTGGGGAAGTAGTTTAAAGTTGAAAGTTCAAAGTCGCAGACATTCATTAGTCTGTTTCAAATAATTTAAAGGTCCTGCAGTATGGGACCTTTTTTTATGGTCGCTAGCTAATGGCCAATGGCTATCAGCTAAAGGCCTAAAAAGTCTTACCTTCAAAGACAACAAAAAACTTAGTCATGAACGATCTTATCCAGCAAATTGTAGAAAAGACTGGCATTCCCGCAGATAAAGCACAACAAGTGCTGGGTGTTGTTTCCGGTTTTGTAAAACAGAAATTCCCTGCTATCGGC
>CBDUBK010000206.1:0-5120 GCA_965365375.1 uncultured bacterium
TTCTTCGGCCATTTTGAATTCGATGGCTTCGTTGATATTGAAGCCGCCTTTCAGGGCCCGCAATTCTCTTGCCTTTTTAGTGAAACGGTCTTCGGTGACTGCTGAAGTATCTATTTTATAGGCCTGAACTTCGGAGGTGATCTTTTCGAAAATATTTTTGAGTTGAACACTATCCTGTTGTGCAAAAACATTCTGAGCAGAAAAAAGCAATATAAGTAAGCTGTAAATTTTATGATTCATCCTGAATTGTTTCGGTTAAAGATAAATGTTAGACCCAGTGAACCAATTTGATGTTGCAGCCACTATTTACCGCCTTCCCGTCTTCCCGGCTAAAAAAACTAATTCTATAAAGCTGCAAAATGATATTTAAAGTTCTTTAGATACAAAAAATAGCCGGGAAGGCGGGAAGACGGTAAATAGAGTCGTTAGGATCCGATGCTGTTGAATGTACCAACCAGGTTTTGGTAGTGACTACGGACTAGTGACTACGGACTAGTGACTACCCACTTCTCAGGTAGTTTTACGATTGTGTCGCCGCCCTAATTTCACTAACTTAGAAATACGGTAAAAATCCTCCCCAACTTCCTTTTTTTAAAGCCCGTCCACTTCCTGTAAACCATTGGCAAAGTATTTGTCTTTTTATTAAAAAATAAGGATATGTGGTTTTCTGAAATTCTGATGCATAATGCCAACGAGGTTTGTTTTTCAGCCGCCATGGTAGTTTCATTCCTTTTCTACTACCAGTACAAAAAATACGAGGCAGAAGCAGAAAAAGAAGAAATGATCGAGAACTTTCTCAATTCCTGATCATTTGAAATTTTCCTTTAAAAAATTCACCGCATTCCGGTAAAAAATATTCTCCAGGAGATCCGCAGGTTTGATAAAACTGCTGATCCTAACCGGTAAAGCATACATCGCCTCCATTTCCCAGGCCTCAAAATTTCTTAATAAATATTTTTTGAATGCTTCCAGCTGCGTCACATTCCGGCAGCCGTCAAGGGGATTGATCACACCATCAAAATCAGACCCGATGCAGATCCGCTCCGCCATCATGGCCGCGTTGATCCGGTACTTATCCGCGATTATAAAAAAATGAAAGACCTGGTTCAGGAAATGACGCGCATGATACCTTGGGTAGTTCTGCCGGTCCTCAAGTAAAATATCATACACATCCAGGTAATCGCTGTCAACAGGCTGTGAACGCGACGCCTGCATGAAAAAATCCTTTTCTCCCGGGCTGATCACCTCCGAATCAAAAAAATCATCGGTATAATCATCACCCAGCATCAGGTCATCAGGCAGACCAAGAATGCGCTGGTCCATGGAAAGCCCGATGATGCCGCCGGAAAAAACAATATCCCTTACATCTTCATCATATAAATTAATGCTGCTGGCATTGAATGCGGTTCCGGCAAGGTAACCTGCAGGCTTGTAATGTTTCACTCTCAGGAAACCTCCTGATAGCGTATCATGTTCGTAATAAAATTTGCCTCTTTTATCATATTCAATTCCAGTGAGGCCGGCATGCGTACAGATCATGGGCTTTTGCATGGTACCCGGACGGTAATCCCGTAACTGGCGACGGGCATAAAGGCTCATATGTTTTATATCAAGCAGGATGCCTTTCTGTTCCATTCTTTGCAGCAGCCGGAATCCGTGCTGGGTAATGCCATTGCCTGTTGGATAGAAAGGTTCCTGTTTGAATATCTGTATACCAAATGCATGATTGCAGAAATCATTTTGCTGCAGGTGGGCAATGTTGATGGAGAGGATGCGGTTATCGGTAGTGAACTTTTCAAAATTATCCCAGAACCCCTGCCAACGTTCTTCCTCGTCAATTCCTTGCTGAAGCCCCCAGAAAGCATGCGGTCCTTCGAGAATCAGCACGGCATGAATGGTATTGAGATCAGAGGCATTATACTCTGGGAATTTAGAAATGATCTTTAATTTTTTACCTGCCTGCGTTGTATGTGCCTGCAGGTTTTCAAGTTCTTCATTCAGCATCTGGAAATAGATATCTCCTGATGCGATATCACGGATGCGGTTCAGTTCAATATATTGTGTTTGTTCCTGTTTGGCCAGTGTGTTGATGAGTGCATCACGCATCATGGCAGTCTCCGGTGGGTGGAGGGCAAGACCAATCAGGTTGACCTTGCCTTTTATCAATTGTGTAAGTGAAGCCTGCGAGTCAATTACTTCATTAATTCCCTGGCAATTGAGCAGGCGGGTGAGCAGGGTTGGATTTTTAAATTTAATGGTAATGGTGTCCCATGGTGAGGGACGGGTGGCGGGGGCGCTCATCTGCGCTTTCAATGCGGGATGAACATGAAAGTCGAAAACAGGCATGGGAAAAAGTTGTCATATAAATATTGGAAAAAATAAAGACTTGCGCAAATAGCTTTCTATACTGAGTTTTTTTAAACCGCCAAGAAAGAAGGGGCACAAGATTAAATCCTTGTGCCCCTTCTTTCCTGGCGGTAAAAATTCGAAACTTAGTTTCTTGCAGGTGCCGGCTTCAACTTGCCAGTCCAGACTTTCTTACCCTGTAATCTTCTCACCAGGTACATAAATCCTACAAAGAGGAAGAAAACCGGGCCGAGGAAACCAAAGAGCGCCACGAACTTGGTGCCGTAGAATTTTTCCATGGGTCTTCTCAGTCTTTCAGAGATGATGTACATGCTCGGTACCATCAGCAGTGTAAGGAAGAAGGAGAAGATCAGTCCGAAGATGATGGTCCAGCTCAGCGGGCCCCAGAACACAACACTGTCACCACCGAAGAAAATATCCGGGTCAAGATGCTGGAACATGGACACAAAATCAATATTAAAACCAACTGCCAGCGGGAACAATCCAAGCATGGTGGCAATGGCTGTCAGCATCACGGGAATGATCCTGATCTTACCGGCCTGAATAGCGGCCTCCCTTGTGCGGAATCCACGTCCTCTCAGTTCATCCGTGAATTCAATCAGCAGGATACCATTCTTGATCACAATACCTGCAAGACCAACGATACCTACACCCACCATGATGGTTGGCATGGTCATGCCCGTAATGGCGAATCCAAGGAATACACCAATCACCGAGAAGAAAATCTCTGTCAGTACTATGAATGGTTTACTCAGGCTGTTGAACTGCAGTACCAGGATCAGGAAGATCATGAGCAGGGCAATGATCAGTGAAGTTCCAAGAAAGGTCATGGTCTCCTGCTGCTGCTCGCTTTCACCGCTTTGCCTGATGGTGACATCCGGCGGCATTTTTGACCTCGCTTTAAAATCTTCAATCTTTACAGCGAGTTGTTCATTGATCACCGGTGTCATATTCATATCCGTAACATTCGACTGCAGCTGGATGGTACGTTTCACATTCTTCCTGTTGATGGCACCAGGTGTACTGGTATAATCAAGAGAAGCCACCGCATTTAAAGGCACCTGCTTGATCTGCATGGTGGCCATGTCACGGAACGTAAGCCGCATGTTCATCAACGCACTGATATCATTTCGTGTCATTTCCTTCAGGCGCAACTGGATCTTGTATTCATCCTCACCTTCTTTGAGCTTGCTGACTTCCTTTCCAAAAACCGCAGTACGTATGGCCATACCAATCTGTCCTGTGCTTAATCCTTCCGCCATAGCCCTCGTACGGTCGACATTGATCGTGATCTCGGGATTGAGGAGGTCAACATCCATCTGCAGGTTTTCAATTCCTTCCACCCGGTTGGTATCCAGGAAATTTTTCAAACTCGTTGCCACTTCAGCTATATTCTCGAAATTATCTCCAATGATCTCGATGTTTACAGGAGGATCTGTAGGAGGGCCTCCGTCTTCCTGTGCTACTTCAACCGAAGTACCGGGGATTCCCTGTACTACTTTCCTGATTTCGGCCATCAAAGGAGCCGTTTTCTTTCCATGTCTTTCTTCATAAGAAAGAAATGAAACCTGGATCCTTCCGAGGTTCGATTGGGTACTTCTGTTATTATCCCTCGGGTTGTTGGCGCTCACAGCAACATTGGATATCAGGCTTTCCACGATACCACCAGGCTGCCCGGGCATTTCTTTATCCAGCACTTTGATCACACGGCCCTCAAGTATTCTTAAAGTGGAATCTGTTGTTTCGGCACTGGTACCTACCGGCATTTTCAGGTAAACAAAAACGATATTGGGATCACCAGACGGGAAAAATGGTGTAGCTGGTTTTCTTACCATCAATGCAAGGATGGAAATAATGAACAGTCCAAAAAGTGAAGCAAACATCCATGCAGGTCTTTTACCATGCAGTAACCAGCGCAGCAATCTTTCATAACGGCGCATCAGGCCGGGAAGGATCCTGTGCTGGAAAGCATAGATCACATCTTTCAGAACATAACTGTGGAAGACCATCAGTAGGGCCATGAAGAGGAAAAAGTTGGCGAGGCCATGCCATCCGGGCAAGTGGAACAGTACACCAAAGATGGCCAGCACCCAGAAAACCGGTGTTTTGAAAACCGCGTTCTTTGGTTTTTCATATTCCTTGCCCTCCGGTTTCATGAAACTCACTGCAAACACAGGGTTGATGATAAAGGCCACGATGAGTGAAGCTGCCAGGGTGAGGATCAGCATCACAGGCAGGTAGATCATGAATTTACCGATCAAACCTTTCCAAAGTAATAATGGAAAGAATGGGGCCAGCGTTGTTGCCGTACCTGCAAGTACCGGTATGAATACTTCGCCCGCTGCTTCTTTGGCTGCACGAACGATCGGCACCTTTCCATTATTATAGATCCGGTGTGTATTTTCAATGACCACGATGGCATCATCCACGATGATTCCGAGGCCGAATAAGAGTGCAAAAAGTACAATGAAGTTCAGCGTGATATCACCTCCCGTGATAAACTCTCCAAGTGGCAGGAACATGAAAGCAACAAAAACAGAAAGAGGTACACTCAAAGCCACGAAGAAGGCATTGGTCACTCCCATGAAGAACATGAGAATGAGCAAAACCAGGATGAATCCAATGATGATGGTATTCACCAGTTCATTGAATGAAGTTGCGGTCTGCTTGCTCTGGTCACCGGTGATCACCACCTTCATCTGGTCGGCGGGGGGTATCTCACCACTTTCCTGCATTTCCGCAATGATCCTTTT
>CBDUBK010000207.1:0-5110 GCA_965365375.1 uncultured bacterium
CCTCGTCCAGGAAGGTATTCAAATCAATGCGGTTACCAGTTGGGCCATGCTCGGATCTTTTGGCTGGAATCTATTACTGACCGAACCCTCGGGAGAATATGAAGCGGGAGCTTTTGACCTGAGGGATGGAACACCAAGACCTACCGCTCTTGCTGGATTTATTAAAAAAACCATTGAAAGCAACCAGTGTATTCATCCTCTATCCGAAGAGAAAGGCTGGTGGCAAAGAGAATCAAGACTTGTTTATAGTGCGGTCAACATTACCAAACAGATGAACCAGTCAGCGGCACCGCTGCTGATTATTGGCAGGAACGGTACATTGGGAAAAGCGTTTGCAAGAATCTGCGAGGAAAGATGTATTCACTATTACCTGCTCAGCAGAGAAGATTGTGATATCAGCCATCCAGCTTCCATTGAAAAAGCCATTTCAGTTTATAAGCCCTGGGCAATTATCAATGCGGCAGGTTATGTAAAAGTTGATGATGCGGAAATGTATAGCGAGGACTGCATGAGAGATAATGCAACAGGTCCAATGAACCTGGCCATTGCCTGCAACAGGTATGGTGTGCAGCTGGTAAATTTTTCCAGTGACCTGGTTTTCGACGGCCGCAAACCAACTCCGTACGTTGAGTCTGATTTACCGAATCCTTTGAATGTGTATGGAAGAAGCAAGGCACAATCTGAAATCTATCTCCTGAAGGAATGTCCTTCTTCCCTGAATATCAGAACCAGCGCCTTCTTTGGTCCCTGGGATCAATATAATTTTGCCCATTACGTACAAAGGGCGCTCAGCCAATATGAAACCATTACGGTTGCCCGTGATATTCATATTTCGCCTACCTATGTACCTCATCTTGTACATGCGAGTCTTGATTTACTGATCGACCAGGAGTCCGGAACCTGGCATCTTGCCAATAAAGGTTCGGTAACCTGGGCTTCATTCGCTGAAATGATTGCCGAAAGATTTCATTTGAACACATCCCTCATCAACAAGGTGAATGCATCTTACTTAGGATATACAGCCAAAAGGCCGTTCAACTCCGTACTGGGAAGTGAACGAGGTTATCATCTCCCAGGTTTCGAAGCCGCTCTCGAGGCTTATTTCGAATCCAGGATCAGCGAAAACCGCAAGGTAGCCTGACCTCAAGGGTGATTTAATAATGCTTTAAGAATCTTATTGCAATTTTCGCAGTCTTGATCCGTTAGGAATAACAGGACCCTCTTAGGATTGTTGTTCTTTAAAACCCTTTTTATGTACCAGTCTTATCTGCTGCTTCGCAACAATGAGCAAACAGGTCCGTACACCCTTGAACAACTACTTCAACTCAACCTGAAACCTTTTGACCTTGTGTGGGAGGAAGGAAGAAGTGCCGCATGGAGATACCCGGGAGAAATTGATTCCCTGAAGATTTACATGACCCCGGTGGAAAGTACTCCCGAAACTCATAACGCTCCAGCAAAAAAAGTTTTTGTAAGCATGCCTGGCAAAAGACCTGTGCAACAGGTTGCTCCTGCAACTAGTGAAGAGCCGCCAACCGATACGGATGCTTTCATCCGCCAGAAAGCTGAAGATATCAGGCTCCGTGTTCAGAATTATGCTGAGCATAACCAACAACACGGTACCAGGCAATCTTTCGAAAGGGAGGAACCGGCATACTCCTATTTTCAGAAAAGTACGGTTAAAAAAAGAATGCATCCAAAACATGCTATCCTGTTGTCCGGAATTGGGATCGCCGCATTTGCCACCTGGTATTTTATTTCACCTGATAACGTACCCCTTCCTGATGCGAAACCACCAGCCACCATCATTTCTTCCACTACCCCCGTTGTTCAAAAAGAAGATGAAACCCACCCGGTTATTAGCAGCGATGCTACAAACGAACCAGCAGCAGTTAAAAATATAAGCAGTCATTCATTCAAATTAAAACCAGCAGCAAACAAGGATGTACCAGCGACAAAAGTGATCACTCCTGCCGGTGAGCCTGTAGTTATAAAAAAAGAAGATCCCCCGGTCATTGTTGAACAGGAAATTATTCCTGCTGCCGGCCAGGAAAATCCGGTTAAAGAGCCAGCGGGTAATAAAAAAGAAAAAAAGAAACTCAGGGATGTTGTAAGAAATATTTTTAGTGCGAAGGACAAAGAAAAAGCCGATGCTGAAGAAGAAATACCCCAGCCTGCTATTGGAAGAAAAGCCAATAAAAGAAATGAGGAAAATGCTGTTGTTCCCGGCAATGAAGAAATCAGGGAAAATGTCGATATCAGTTCCAACGACCGTGGCAACTGGATGATGGGAGTAAGCGGTTTAAAAGTGACCGTGAGGAACCGCAACAACCTGCCGCTTGAATCTGTAATTGTAATTGTTTCCTATTTTGACAGTAATGAAAAGCTTCTGGAAAAGAAGGAACTTAATTTCCGGAATATCACTGCCAATGGAAAAATGACACTCACTGCTCCTGAAAACAGGTGGGCCGATCATACCAAGATCAGTCTTGGAACCATTGAAGCAGGAAAAGATGCCTATGTTCTTGACAGATAAAAAAAGCTTCTGTAGGACAGAAGCTCTAAGGTTTTCAGGAATTGGTGGCTGGTAGTTATTTCAAGGTTGTGATATTGGATTTCCTATGTTCAAGTTAACAAGCCTTTTAGAAATATACTTAGTGTTTTTTTGCCGGTGTGAATAAACCAGGTTTATTCACACCGGCATTTTTATTGATTTTACTGCGTTACATGTCAAAAAAATAATTTATCAACACCAGCAATAACCGGTTGCGCAAACGGGTATCCAGGGTGTTTCCCGGTTAAAGTTGTAGAGATGCTACCTTTGAGGTTAATCAAAGTTGAAGAATCATGTGTGCTGTTAACAGTGATGCCAAACCGAACCAGATCCTCAGCATCTTCCAGAATAAATGCCCCCGTTGCCGCAGGGGACAACTATACAGGGAATCCAATCCATATCATCTCAAAAGATTTATGCAGATGCATGAGAGGTGCAGGGTCTGTGGCCAGCCCTTCGATATGGAACCTGGTTTTTATTATGGCACCAATATGGTTAGTTATGCCCTGGCAGTAGTTTTCAGCATCTTCAGTTTTTTTGCATGGTGGGCCATCATCGGTTTTTCACTGCAGGATAAAAGGGTATTTTTCTGGCTGGGCATCAACGCTGTTCTTTTAGTAATGCTCCAACCCCCATTGATGCGTTTGTCCCGTTCTATCTGGCTGAGCTTTTTTGTACCTTACAGCAGCAGGTGGAATGAAGGCGACATTGTTGAACCGGAAAGGGTCAACAAGGACCAGTCCAACAACTGGTAGTCAGTGTAAAGGTTCCAGTAATTGCAGGCTGATTGTATCTGTTAAATGAAGGGATCTGTCTTCCTTCCTTGTTTGTGATATTTGGTGAATGATCACTCCTATCGAAAAACTCAGTCTCCCATGAGGCAAATAGATCTCGAGGTTTTCACTGGTAACCCGAAGCGAGGCCTCACCATTACCGTTTAAGATCAGCAGGGCTTTATACTCCCGTTCTAAATAGGTAAAACTAATATTGAAGATCCGGGACATAACATGCAATCGTTAGCTGCAAAACAGATGGTCTGACTCATTCAACAGACCTTTTAAGAAAATCAAACAATATCTGAATTGGGATGACGGCAGATCATCCAGTATTCCATGATCATCCTGATACAATTCTGGATCTGTTTGAAATTATTTTCTTTTTTAAAAAAACCCTGCACCATCATATCGTAGGCCTCCATGATTGCAAGGTGATTGGTGCTGGTGGAAAGAAAAACAAAAGGAATGCTTTTACGCCGCAACTCCTCGTTAGCATTGATCTGCCTGCGGAGTTCAAGCCCGTTCATACCTACAAGATTTACATCTGATATAATGATAAATGGTTTTTCCTGAGTTGTTGCCAGGTAGTCAAGTACTTCTTCTCCCCGGGTAAAAAAATGCAGGGGGTTCGCAATCGAAAGGCTTTCAAAAACCTCTCTCATGATTTCCTGGTCATCAACATCGTCTTCTGCAATAATGATAGGCCCTATTCTCGACATAATTTAATTAATGTGGATGAAGTTATCTGAAAATGCCATACCATAATTGGCAGAGCCTGATCAGAATTTATGAAAGTGCAGAGCTTAATTTTTCCCTGAGTACAACTTCTTCTGTAAAATCCTGCAGCACTGACAAAAGATGGGTTACTTCTCCTGCTTCATTACGTCGGAAAACTTTTGAACGGTTGCGTATCCAGATCAATCCTTTTTTCGATACAATCCGGTATTCTATGGTATGAATGGCACCATCCCTGGCCTCCATCATTTTCTTATTAAAGTCTACAAGCTTATCCCTGTCCACAGTATATATCAATGATAACCTGCCTTCATATCCCATATCTACCAGCTCAGTTGCCGAATAACCCGTCCATTCAGAAAGGCAGTTATTGAGATAAACAGGTTTTTTATTGACAAGGTCATAAACGGTAATGGCATCGGGTGTGGCCATAGTGGTTTGCTGAAGCAGTTCACGACTTTCAAAAAGTTCCTGCTCCGCTTTTTTCTTTTCCGTAATATCCTCTGTGGTACCAACACATATAGTTTCACCTGCTTCATTTTTCACCAATTTTACCCGGTTCCTGAAAATCCTTTCCACCCCGTCTTTCCTGATCACCCTGTACTCTATACCTACAGGCTGTTGCCCTTCTTTTAATTCTCCAGCCCTTTTAAGCATTTTTTCCCTGTCATCAGGATGGATGAATTGAGGTATGGTGTCAAATCCGGGTTTTACCTCTCCCGGTGTCATGCCAAACAATTGAAACAATTTATCTGAGTACATAGCTTCATTGGTCACGGTATTCCACGTCCAGGTTCCCATATTAGCTATATCCTCAGCATGTTCATAAATTTTGTTCTGAAGTTCCAGAGAGGCTAATAAAAGCCTCAGGTCATTTTCGATCTTGTACTGGCGTGTAAGATCATGCAGTATCCATAAGATCGCGATTATTTCCTGCTGATCATTTTTTACGGGTATCAGGTAAACCTCGTGATAATGACTTAATCCCGTTTGCGGTATAGGATGTATCTGGATGGTCTCACCCCGGAGCACTCGCCTGAACTGG
>CBDUBK010000208.1:0-5089 GCA_965365375.1 uncultured bacterium
TGAAGCAGAGATCCTGGAACAGGGTCTTGCAAGTCCGGCAGAATGGGAAGATTTTAAAAGCTATGCACTCGGACTTTTCAAAAAAGGCCAGTCAATGGCGCGCAATCAAAACCTGATTCTTGCTGATACCAAGTATGAATTCGGTAAAAGAAACGGGGTGATCACCCTGATGGATGAAATCCATACCCCTGATTCTTCCCGTTATTTTTATGCGGATGGTTTTGACGAAAGACAGGAAAAAGGTGAAAAACAAAAACAACTCAGTAAGGAATTTGTGAGGGAATGGTTGATTTTGAATGAATTCATGGGAAAGGAAAACCAGACTGTTCCTGATATGAGTGATGCATGGATTGAAACGATCTCGCAACGATATATTGAATTATTTGAAAAAGTTACCGGAAGTTCTTTTAAGCCCGAAAACCTCAGTAAGGAAGATGTATATGAAAAAATTGTTGCAAGTCTGAAGAAAGTAAAAAGCATTTAGAGTTCCTTAGGATTTCAAACTTTACTTACCATCTTCCCGCATTTCCGGCTATATCAATAATTAATCGTAAACCCTAATTAATGTAAAATAAAAGGCATAGCCGGGAAGACGTCAAGGCGGTAAGTAGAGTAATACATTCAAACAGGTTTTTGGCCTGCTGTGGACTCCAGACTATCTTGGTTTTGGCCTGAGCCTCGACCTCGATTTATTAAAGACATTCCTTCCTTTATCAATTCCTTTTCTTTTTTCCTTTTTTTCTTCTTCAGGCAGATGAATGAATTCCTGGCAATCCGTGCTGCAGCAACCTTCATATTTTTTCCTGCATTCATCACATTGGATAAATAACAGGTGGCAGGCCTCACTGGCGCAGTTCACATGTGTATCTGCAGGCTGGCCGCACTGGTGGCAACGGGCAATGATCTCATCCGTGATCCGCTCTCCCAGCCGGTTATCGAAAACAAAATTCTTTCCATGGAACTTGAGTGGCAGCCCTTTTTCTTTCACCTGGTTTGCATAGTTGATGATGCCGCCTTCGAGGTGAAATACATTTTTAAAACCACGGTGCAGCATATAGGCGCTTGCTTTTTCGCAGCGGATCCCTCCTGTGCAATACATGATGATGTTCTTGTCCTTATTGTCTTTCAGCATTTCCGCGGCCATGGGTAGTTGTTCCCTGAAAGTGTCTGAAGGAATTTCAATGGCCCTTTCAAAATGACCGACTTCGTACTCGTAGTGATTGCGCATATCCACTACAATGGTATCCGGATCAGAAGTGAGCCGGTTAAAATCCTCGGCGTTTACATATTTACCCTTGTTTTCCATGCTGAAATCAGGGTCTTCAATACCATCTGCCACAATCTTGTCGCGTACCTTGATCTTAAGTACCCAGAAGGATTTGCCATCATCATCCACGGCAATATTCAAACGAACCTGGTCAAGTGCCGGGTAGGCGTATAAAAAATTTTTGAAAGACCCGTAATTAGATTCCGGGACACTCACCTGGGCGTTGATACCTTCCTTAGCCACATAAATTCGGCCGAATACTTTGAGCGCATTCAATCCCTTATAAAGTTCATCCCTGAACTGTTGCGGATCGCTAATCGGGAAATAATGGTAAAAGGAAATGGTTTTACGGAATTCTGTTTCCTCCAGCATACGCTGTTTCAGCTCCTTCTGGGAGACACGATTGTGCAATACTGCCATAGTTTGAAATTTTTAGGACACTCGCCGGGTGAACCCAATTCCTGCAACGCAGTTCATGGAAAATTTCTTACCGGAATTTTTCCGGCAGGCAAAGATAATTGCGAAAACCTGGGTGTATTGATAAAAAAACCTGAAATCAGATCACACCCGCCAGGATGAGGATCAGCGCGATCACAGCTACCAGCAGGGCGATCAGGGGATAATAAAATACCAGCACCAGGGCTATAATACCCAGCAGGATATAGATAAGAACCCTGTCAGATACCCTTTTCTTTGAAAAAGCCGATTTCATTTTCAGCTTCAATGCTGTCCATAAAAAACGCCTTTTCATGCGGCGCATGCTTTTTTTGCTTTTCTGGGCGGCATATACAGAGAGTACTGCCATGGTCAGTAAAGAAGCCGCGGTAGCATCATGCGAAACAACAGTATTGTCTGTAGGGGTGTTTACTGGTTGAATAGTTGTAGAAGAAATAGACATATCAGTGATTTTACAATGGTTAATAAGGTGCAGCGAAGTTAATTAATCTGCCTATTCAACATGCAATCTCCTGTTAGTTGGTATTGATCCGGAATGCACCGCCAATGATTCCTCCCAGCCCCACCCGGATTCCAAAACGGTTACCCGGCTGCGACTGGTAGGCCGTTACAAAATCAACCCGGAATATTTTAGCTATGTTTTCAAGTCCTGCGAAAACCTCCACATAATAATTGTCCCGGTTCACATAAAAACTATTAGCCCCTCCCACCAGGTGCCATTTCAGCCTGTTGAACAGCGGGATCTTATTCGTGAGGAGACCATTGAAATGATGCTCCGCATGTAGAACGGTGTACAATCTTTCTTTATTGCTGTACTGGTAATAAGGCGCCAGTTGGAAGCTGTTCAGGTATTTGATATTATAGAAAGTCTGGTTTCCGTTGAAATGCTGCAGGTCCGGAATGGTAACACTGTCAGCATTTAAAAATCCCCCGACACCAATCCTATAACGGAATTCCCCTCCCAGCTTGAAATTCATATTATCATATACCGCGAAATTCCATTTATCAAATTTGATATCACTTGAGAGTAAACCTTTGATACCCTTCGTATAATTCAGTTCCATGGTGGGGTATTTTGATCCGATGGGAACTTTATTATTGGGATACTGGATATAATACATACCCGGCTGGTAGGAAACCGATGCGGAAACAACCGACGCCTGGTGCTTTTTAAAATCCATACCTGCCAGTTCATAAGGATGATTGGGCAGGAAAGGATTTTTGCCTTTGCTAAAGCTATAGGATGTTGAATTTTCAAGAGGAATGCGGTCTTCCCAGGTAGCTTTGAACTGGGTGCGCAAGCCATTTTCAAATCTTCTTCCATAACTGATCTCACCAAACCAGTTCTCATAAAGTTTCATATAATTCTTCTTCGCGAAAAGTGTATAAAGGCTGTTGGTGAGCGCATCAATTGGATTTTCCTGGTTGAACTGGGAAACCCGCTTACCTCCGCCCAGTACCAGCTGGGGGTTGCGGTAATCAAATCGTTTAGGCCTCACTGTGAGACTGAGCTGCCCGTTGAAATGCTCATTGCTGATGCCGTAGCGTAAATAGGATTGAAGGGAATAATAATGCTTTCCTTTCCTTCTGCGGATATCCAGTGATTGCCTGATGCCAACCACCAGTCCTTCCACTGTATTGTATTCAAGATTTTTGAGAAGGGGATTAAATTCATAAGTAGTGAATGCAGACTTCCCGTAGAATATATGCCTGGCCCCACCCCAGAAGAACTGGCCCGGCTTCATGGGTTTTTGCTTTTTACGAAGAGAATCTAGATTCAGTTTCGAAAAAGAATCACGGTTGGCTTTGCGAGCACTGTCTTTAAAAACAAAATTTCTTTTTTCATCAGGTTCCAGGGGCACCGGCCTTGCATTGGCCCAGTAAATGCTGTCTTTACGGTTTGCATTGGAATCGTATGCCATCAGGATCCTGTTGAAATGTTTTTTGGCAAAACCGGGGTTAAGGTCATACTGGGAATACACATTCAGGAAATCGCCCGTGATGTCAAATCCAAACATGCCCGCGGCTAAATAAACTACCTGGTTTTGTGTGCGCCAGACCTCGGAGGTTACGGGGGCATGGATCTGGCGGATCTTCAAAGTATCGATCAGTTCCAGCTGGTATTCTTTTGTGGTCATCAGGTCAAGACTGTGGATGCGCCATTCGCCATCAACGATCTGGAGGTAACCCTGGAACAGGGGTTCATGTTTCCTCCGCGGTGTGACCCTGATGCGGTCAATCATTTTATCACCCTCAAAAAAATTGCCTTCGTAGGTAAAGCGGTAATAATGGAAAGCGTTATCAGAAAGAGGAGAAATAAATCCACGCGGGTTGAGGCTGTTGGAAAAAACACTCACGTTGGATTCATACATATTGATGAAGAAAGGAAAACTGATGCCGTAACCTCCCCCGCTTTCCCTTGCGGAGATTACATTCATCTTGATCTTATCAGGTTTGGCAAAAGATACTTTGGTAACAGATTCCGATAAGAAGAGAATCCCTTTGCCCAGTGAATCAATACCATCCTTTGCCATTTCTTCCCGTTCGATCTTCTGTCCCATAAATTTATCGGGTATGCTGCGGGAACGCATCAGTCCTTTGATATACACTTCCACTTCAAATGAATCGACCTGGTTATTGTAAAAACTTCTTTTTTTGATCGTCTGCCTCATGATCTCAAGGGCAGGGTCCTCTCCTTTTTTGATGATCACTTCATCCATGGAAAGAGCCTGGAGATCAAGACTAAAGTCTACGGTAAGGTCTTCAGTGCTGACCGTTATGTTCTTTTCTGAAGCTTTATAGCCTACGTACTGACAAACCAGTGTATATGTACCCGGCCTGAGTTCAATACTGTACATGCCTTTGCTGTTGGCAGCCGCTCCCCTGGAAGTGCCTTTCACAGTGATTGACGCAAATGCCAGCAATGATCCTTTGGTATCGGTAACAGTTCCCGTAATGCGGGCGGCAAAACTCTGGACAGAAAAAATAAAAAATAAGGTGATGAGGATGATCCGGTTCATAAGCAGGGTTGGTAGAACGAATGTAAATAGCAGGTGGAAAGAGAAAAGTTAAAAGTCATGGGAAAGTCAAAAGTCAAAATTAAAAAATATACCCTGGGGTGAGAGATGATGGTAATTCATGAGAGGCAAGTTCCCGCAAAGAACACAAAGACGAAACGTTGCCACAGTTAAGGTTAAAACATGGCCAACTTGCGCTAAACCTCTTTGAAAGTTGAAAGCCTTTTTATTTAAAAAATCTCTGCGCAATCTCTGCTTCTCCTTTTCTCCGCGGTGAAAAAAACTGGAATTTTGACCCTTCTTTACCTTACAGGCTATTTGTTTTCAAAAATTGAAACTCCATTTTTTT
>CBDUBK010000209.1:0-5052 GCA_965365375.1 uncultured bacterium
AGGGTGATCCAGTGGCTGGCAGGTAAGCTTTTTTTCCGTGATACCGAGGGCGCAGAAATGCAGGGTGACAGCAACCGAATATCCAGGTCGGTCTTTCTGAGCTGGCTTGGACTGGGTATCGGTGGCGGATTGTTCGCAACCCTGGTTTATGGTTTCAGCAATAAATACGATTACCGGGTGAAAAAGCTGAGCCTGAGTTTCGCCAACCTTCCCGCTTCTTTCAAAGGAATGAAGATCGTCCAGATCTCCGATGTGCACAGTGGAAGCCTGCTGGATAAGGAAGCCGTGGCACGTGGTGTACGCAAGATCATGGAACTGAAACCCGACCTCATTCTTTTCACAGGTGACCTGGTAAATAATGAAGCCAGCGAAATGAAGGATCTTACTGATGTTTTCGGAACGCTGAATGCACCAATGGGAGTTTATTCCGTTCTGGGCAACCATGATTATGGTGACTACCACCAGTGGCCGGATGCAGAAGCCAAAAGAAAAAATCTTGAAGAGCTGAAAGCGCTTCAGGGCCAGATGGGCTGGAGGCTGTTGTTGAATGAGAATGTGATATTGAAAAAAAATGAAGAGCAGATAGCGCTGATCGGCATTGAGAACTGGAGTGCCAAGGCCAACTTCCCAAAGTATGGCAGGCTGGGTGAGGCTCATGCCGGTACCGAACAAATTCCTTTCAAGATACTTATGAGCCACGATCCTTCCCACTGGGATGCAGAAGTACGAACGAGGTACCAGGATATTGATTTTATGCTGGCGGGCCATACCCATGGCATGCAGTTCGGTGTGGAGATCCCCTGGTTCAAATGGAGCCCCGTGCAATATGTATATCGCCAATGGGCAGGACTTTATGAAGAAGGCCAGCAAAAGTTGTATGTGAACCGCGGCTTTGGATTCATAGGTTACCCGGGAAGGGTAGGCATCCTGCCGGAGATCACCTTGTTTGAACTTGCCTGATCAATAAAATCCGGGTTTGGGGCGTTATGGTATTAAACCTTTGAAAAAGATCTTTGTCTACGACTAAGGTTTGAACCTAACTGAAGCCAAAATCAGCCCTGATGACCGGGAAACTACGAAGCCTCATTATCTGTCTTAGCCTTGCCTCTGCCTGTATTGCACAGCAGGCACCTATGCGCCAGGCTGTAAATGATACAAGTTTCGAAGAGGAAGATTATGAGTTGCTGTTCAATGAGCTTGACCTCTTACTAGATTCACTTACGGCACCCAGGAGTTTTGTGTTCTTCAATTTAGGTATTGGAAGTAATTTTTTCAACTATACCTCCAAGACCAGTTATTTCTTGGAAGCAACACGCAAAACAACTTATACACCTTCACTCGCATATTATTCAAAAACCGGCCTGGGAATAAGCGCTTCATCCGTGATCATGAACGATGGCATTAACCTGAATCCTTACCAGTTATATTTTACAGGTTCCTATGATTACCTGGAGCAGCCTTCTTTCATTACCGGTGTCGCCTACACGAAATTTTTTACCAAGGATTCTGTACCCTTTTATACTTCTCCATTGAAGAATGAACTCTACGCATATTTCACCTATAAAAAATCCTGGCTCAAACCTTCGCTGGCCCTGAGTTACGGATGGGGAAGCCGTACAGACTATGAAGAAAGGGAAGAGTATATTTCTACCCTTCGTCTTGCCCGAAATGGGTATACCGAAGTGAACACAAAGGAGAGCATCAACGATTTCAACCTGATTCCCTCCCTGCGTCATGATTTTTACTGGATGGAGATTCTTGGCAAGCATGATTATATCAGGTTCACGCCACAACTTGTATTTGCCAGCGGTACACAAAAATTCGGTTTTAACCAGACCAGCAGCACTTATGCAACGATCCCACGTACCGGGGCTAACTACCTGTACAGCTCAGACGAAATGTACCTCGATGACGAGGTCCGTTTTCAGCCGCTGTCACTCTCTGCTTATATCAAAACAGAATATTCAAAAGGAAGATTTTTTATTCAGCCCCAGATGGTTTTTGATTATTATTTTCCTGCGTCGGACAATAATTTCACGACATTATTCGTGTTGAATGCAGGTGTTATTTTTTAGTTGTTTATTTTTTTCTTAACAAGATTCAATTACTGATGGCATTAATCTTGGTCTGAATTTACTCACATCAAATTTCAGGTTTATGAAAACAAAATTATCTGTTCTGATTATTTGCGTTCTTCTGGCGCAGGCTTCTTTCGCCCAATTTCGGTTAGGCATCAAGGGTGGAGCCAATATTACCAAGGTTGATGGTAAATCTTTCAGGGATGAATTCCGTTACGGTTATCACCTGGGTGGTTTTGCGGAAATCGGGCTTGGTAAAAAATGGGCCATCCAGCCCGAGGTGCTTTTCAACCAGTTTAATACCCGTGCGGACAGCAGCTTTGAAAATGTTTACCAGAACTCTGTGAACATTTCCAATTACCAGGATGTAAAACTGAACTATCTCTCTATTCCACTTATGCTGAACTATAAGGTGGGCAAGGTGCTGACCCTGCAGGCTGGTCCCCAGTTTGGTATCCTGATCGACCAGAGTAAAAATTTATTGGAAAACGGTGAAGAAGCCTTCAGCGGAGGTGATCTTTCCATGGCCGGCGGAGCAGTGATCAATATCTCCAAGCTGCGTCTTACCGGCCGCTATTTTGTAGGTCTGAACAACATCAGCGATATCGACAACCAGAACAAGTGGAAGAACCAGGGTTTCCAGGTGTCGGTAGGGTTTTCGTTGTAAGCTGGTAGATGCAAGGATCAAGGATTAAGGAGCAAGGTGCAAGACCTGCAAATACATAAATTCATTTAGCCAATCCACAGGGATTGGCTTTTTTCGTGATTATCCCGCTTTTCAGTACTTATGATACTGTCTTGCTCCTTGAACCTTGCTCCTTAATCCTTGCTCCTTGACCTTGCCACTTGCCCCTTCTCCGTTACCTTTGCCCGTTCAAACCCGCGAAGAGTGAATTTTAATTTGAAGCCCGAAGAGGAAATGGATTTTATACCCATTATTCCTTTAAATGAAACAGATGCAGAGTCGAATGAAAAGATCGAAATACCGCCGGATATAGCCCTGTTGCCCCTGCGGAATACCGTGCTTTTCCCAGGAGTGGTATTGCCGATCACCGTAGGACGCGATAAAAGCATCAAGGCTGTGAATGATTCGTACAAAGCCAACAAACTCATTGGTGTGGTGGCACAGAAGGACAGTGCCGTGGAAGACCCGGTAGCTGCTGATCTTGAGAATATCGGTACTGTTGCCAAGATCGTGAAACAGATCAAAATGCCCGACGGTGGTACCACCATCATCATCCAGGGTAAAAGCCGTTTTTCCATTGATGAGATGATTTCGGAGGATCCTTATTTCCGGGCCCGGATTTCGGTAGTAGCTGAAGGGGAAATACCAAAGGACCCCGATTTCGAAGCTTATGTCTCCAATATCAAGGATCTCGCCACGGAGATCATACAATTATCACCAAATATCCCGGCTGAAGCATCGGTGATCCTGAAAAATATCGAGAACCCTTCCTTCCTCATCCATTTCGTTTCAAGCAATCTCACCATTGATATCAGGGAAAAACAAAAACTCCTGGAGATCGATAATATCCGCGAAAGGGCCGACCTGCTGATGCAGTTTTTACAGAAAGAATTACAGTTCGCGGAGCTCAAAAATAAAGTAACCAATAAAACGCGTGCTGAGATCGACAAACAGCAGCGTGAATACTTCCTGCAGCAGCAACTCAAAAGCATCAAAGAGGAACTGGGCGGCGATCCTAATGAAAGAGAGATAAAGGAATTGCAAAAAAAAGCCGAGTCAAAAAAATGGCCCGAGGCTACAAGGGAAGCATTCAAGAAGGGCATTGAGAAACTGGAACGCATGCATCCCAGCACGCCTGATTATTCAGTTGTTTATAACCATCTTGACCTGATACTGGATCTTCCATGGGAGGATTATACCGAAGACCATTATGATCTCGAGAGAGCAAGGCAAATTTTGGATGAAGATCATTACGGCATGCACAAGATCAAGGAGCGGATCCTTGAATACCTGGCGGTGCTCAAACTCAAAGGTGATATGAAATCACCCATCCTTTGTTTTTATGGACCTCCCGGCATCGGTAAAACCTCACTTGGCCGCAGTATTGCCAGCGCTATTGGTAGAAAATATGTAAGGCTCAGCCTTGGCGGACTTCATGATGAAAGTGAAGTGCGAGGCCACCGTAAAACCTATATCGGGGCCATGCCAGGACGTATTGTTCAGAATATCCGCAAGGTCAAATCATCCAACCCCGTTATGATCCTTGATGAGATAGATAAAGTGGGTTCTGATTTCAGGGGAGATCCCAGCAGCGCATTGCTGGAGGTTCTGGATCCTGAACAGAATCATTCTTTCTACGACAATTACCTCGAACTGGAATATGACCTGAGCAAGGTACTGTTCATTGCTACTGCCAATAATTTACAGACCATACAACCGGCATTGCGTGACAGGCTGGAGATCATCGAGCTCAGTGGTTATGCGGTTGAAGAAAAGATAGAGATCGCTAAAAGGCATCTGATCCCCAAGCAAAAAGAAGCACATGGTTTGAAATCAAGCCATTTCAAACTCACTGATAAACTTCTGGAGAAAGTGATCCAGGATTATACAAGGGAAAGTGGGGTACGGGAGCTTGACCGCCACCTTGCAGCCATCATGCGTTTCCAGGCAAAGCAGCTGGCCATGAAAGGAAAATTAAAATCCAACATCGGGACAGATGATATTGAAAAGATCCTCGGCAGGTCGAAATACAATAACGAGATGTACAAGTCCGCTACCATTCCCGGTGTAGCAGTGGGCCTTGCCTATACTTACGCGGGTGGTGACATACTTTTTATTGAAGCTTCATTGAGTGATGGCAAACATGAATTGCGCCTGACCGGTAATCTTGGAAACGTGATGAAGGAAAGCGCATCCACTGCATTGTCCTACCTCAGTGCCAATGCAAAAAAACTTGGTGTGGATCCTGCGCTTATTGATAAAAAAGCCGTGCACATTCACGTTCCGGAG
>CBDUBK010000210.1:0-5034 GCA_965365375.1 uncultured bacterium
CAATAAAAAAGCCAGGCAGCCGGCAGCACGCATAAAATACTGTTAGGCTGGCAAGTTCCGCCAGGCCATCTTTCATTCCATGGGAAAATCAACAGGAAAAAATGATTTTTTGCTCAATGAGGTTTATGATCATCATGCACATGCACCACGCCGCCGGTAACGGCGTATTTCATGGCATCGCCTGAACTCAGGTGACTGATCTTCTTGACTTTTGACCGGGGGAGAATGTACAGTTGTCCCGCAAAATTGTATGCCTGGGGCACATAAACGGATACATGCTCCGCACCCATTTCAAATTTTTCCATTTCGGCATCAGTCAAAAATCCTATGATCCATACATCATCAGAAAATGCATTGATCAGTACCGCCTTATCGAATTTCTTTTTATCACCGGCAAATGCCCTGAAAAAATCCTTGGTGGAAGAATAGATGAATTTGACACCGGGCGTACGTTCCAGCCAGTGGTCAAAAAGATTCAAAGCGCTGGTCATCAGGATGGTGGAGCTTAACCAGCCCACAAACAATACAAATAAAATGATGATGATGAAACCCAGGCCCGGGATGTTCACATAAGGTCTCAGGATGCCGTCGACCTTTTCAAAAAGTTCATAAAGCAGCCAGCCTGTAATCGTGATGGGAGCCAGTACCAGTATGCCCTGTACGAAATAGCGCAGTAAACTTTTATAACCGGATCCTTTCTTGTCACTCTCTTCAGCCATGGGTGTAATTTAAACAAAGGTAACCCCACACCACTCATCCCCAAATTCGGGGATATGATAAAAATAATCACTGGAAACTTTGGTCACGAAAAAAGTTTCCATAGTTTTGCGCCTCGATTATGGAAGCAAAAGAGCGCATATTAGTGAAGGCCCATGAGTTGTTCAACCGCTATGGGATCAGGTCTGTGTCCATGGATGATATAGCGGCACAACTGGGCATGTCCAAGAAAACCCTTTACCAGTATTATGCTGATAAGGATGAACTGGTGAACGCTGTATTCACCGGGGTGATGGACCATAACAAAGAAGAGTGCAGCATGTGCCAGGCCCAGGGGGAGAATGCCATCCACGAGGTTTTCCTTTCATTCGACATGCTGGAGGGAATGCTCACCCATATGAATCCTTCCATCCTGTTTGATATGCAGAAATACCATCCTTCTGCCTTCAAAAAATTCCAGGATTACCGCAATCATTTTCTCTATGGCCTCATCCGGCAGAATATTGAAAAGGGGATCTCGGAAGAATTATACAGGCCTGGAATTGATGTGGACATCATGACCCGCTATCGCCTGTACAGTATCATGCTTTCATTTGATGCGGACGTTTTCCCTTCCAATAAAACCAACCTGGTTTATATAGAGCAGCAGATGCTGGAACATTTTCTCTGGGGTCTGGCTACGCCTAAAGGACAAAAACTGATCACGAAATATAAAAACCAACGAACCAAAAAATAAAGAGATGAAATCAAAACTGATATGGAGTTTCTGTTTGGTGATGCTTGCCATGGTGACGCGGGCGCAACAGAAATATGAGCTTACAGTAAAAGAGGCCGTTGACCTTGCCTATAAAAATGTAGTTGAACTGAAGAACGCCCAATTGGATTACCAGCTCCAGGAAGCAAAGAACAAGGAGATTGTGGGACAGGCGCTACCGCAGATCAGCGGTAACATGCAGGCCAACCATTACCTGAAACTGCCTACTATCCTCTTCCCCCAGTCGGAGCAGGGAATCTATGATGTGCTCAAGCGTGAAGGACTGGTGCCCGGAAGCGTGCAGCCACCACCTCCCTCACTGCTGGCATTCAGCTTCCAGCAGCCATGGAATTTTGCGGCCGGCGCAACACTTACACAGCTTTTATTTCAGCCTGACGTATTTGTTGGTTTACAGGCACGCCAGACATCACTGGATTATAACACCGCACTCATTGAGCAGACAAAAGAGACCATTAAGGATTCAGCATACAAAAGATATTATGCCATCCTAATCGCGGAAAAACAATTGTTCTTTTTAAACGCAAGTGTGAACCGGCTTGAAAAATTTGCGGCTGATCTCAACGAGATCTTCAAAAATGGTTTTGCTGAAAGGCTGGATGTGGACAAGGTGCAGGTGCAGCTGAATAATCTCAAGACCACGCAAAGTGTGGTTCAGAACGCGGTAGATATGTCCTATGCCGCTTTAAAGTTTGCCATTGGGGTTTCACAAAAAGATACGGTGGTTTTGAAGGAAGAATTAACAACAGCCAGCATCAAAGAAGGCATACTTGATGAAAGCTTCGATTATGAAAACAGGGCTGAAATCCGTACACTGAACCAGCTGCAGAAATTACAGCAACTCGATATCAAAAGAAATAAACTGGGTTACCTGCCTACAGTTGCGCTTTCCGGTAACTATTCAGTGAATGGTATGGGCCAGAAATTTTTTACAGATGAAAGCACCTTCTGGTACAGGAGTGCTTTTGTAGGGTTGAATGTGAATCTTCCCATCTTCAGTGGTTTCCAGAGAAAGTATAAAGTGGTGCAGTCGGAACTCACCCTGCAGAAATTGAAGAACACGATCGATAATGTAAAGCAGGCGATAGATTTTCAGCAGGTGGTCACCAAGCAAAGCCTCACGAATGCCCTGCTTAACCTGGATGCACAGGAAAGAAACCTGGAACTGGCGGAAAAAGTTTTCAATACCACCAGGATCAAATTTGAAAATGGTGTTGGCAGCAGCCAGGAAGTTTTACTGGCTGATTCCGAATACCAGACCGCACAGGGTAATTATTTCAATGCACTGTATAATGCTACCATCGCCCGCATCAGTTACCAGCAGGCTTTGGGTAAACTTCAATAATAAAATTTTACAAAACAGATTATATGAGAAAACAATTTATAGGAATCGTACTGGCTGGATTAATAGCAACATCCTGCGGCAATGCCAGCAAGGATGAGAAAGGAAGTCTTAACGATAAAAAAATAGAACTTGAGAAACTCAAAAAAGAGCAGGCATCCATCAATGATAAGGTAAAGAAACTGGAAAGCGAGATCCAGTTGCTCGATACCGCTGCACAAAAATCAAATGCTAAACTGGTAAGTGTATCAGCACTGGCGCCACAGAATTTTGTGCATTACATCAGCCTGCAGGGAAAAATAGATGCGGAGAACGTTTCTTATGTTTCTCCAAGGCTCGGACCCGGTTTGGTTAAAGCTGTGTATGTAACAGAAGGCCAGCAGGTTAAAAAAGGCCAGCTGCTTTTAAAACTGGATGATGCTGTTCAGCGCCAGAACATCAGTGCTGCCACTCAGGGACTGGAGCAAATACGTACGCAACTGGCCATGGCCCGGGACCTTTACAGCCGCCAGGAGAATCTATGGAAGCAGGGTATTGGATCAGAAGTGCAATTGATCACAGCACGTACGAATGTAAAAAGCCTGGAGAACCAGCTGTCGGCTGCACAGGCAAATATCCGCACCATGCAGGAGCAGGCCAATGCCACGAATGTATATGCTGAAGTAAGCGGTGTTGCAGACCAGGTAAATATCAGGCCCGGTGAAACCTTTACGGGATTCATGGGAACTACACCCCAATTGGTGATAGTGAATACAAGTGCTTTGAAAGCAGTTGCGGATGTACCTGAAAACTACCTGGCACAAGTAAAGAAAGGAGTGAAAGTACAGGTTTACCTGCCCGATATTAATAAGACCATTGATAATGTTTCTGTAACCCGCGCAGGTCAGCTGATCAATCCAAGCTCCCGTGCATTTACCGCGGAAGTTTCCATTCCTTATGATCCTGCTATCAGGCCAAATCAAATTGCGCAGGTGAGGATCCAGGATTATGCAGCCAATAATGTGATCGTGATTCCAGTGAATACGGTTCAGACAGATGAATCAGGTAAATATGTTTTTGTAGCGGTGCAGGAAGGCCAGCGTACCATGGCACGCAAGCGTGTAATTGGGGTTGGCCAGTTGAATGGTGACCTGATAGAAGTAAAGTTTGGCCTGAAAGCCAACGACCAGCTGATCACGGAAGGATACCAGAATTTGTATGAAGGGCAGGTGATATCGGTGGTGAAGTGAGAGAGGGCAAGGGGCAAGCTTCAAGCTTCAAGACCTTATGCATACAAACACATTGAAAATTAAGAACAATCAGGATCTGAGTCTTGCAGCTTGAAGCTTGCAGCTTGTAGCTCCTGCTTATACTAAAACTTAACGAATGAAAATCTTCGAAGGACTTGGAAAAAAGTTCAAAGAGTTCAAACCTACCAGCTGGTCTGTTGATAACCGGACAGCCATCTATATCATTACCATCCTGATCTCCCTGTATGGGCTGACCAAGTTCAATTCCATGCCCAAGGAGCAGTTTCCTGATATCGTGGTGCCTACCATTTCTGTTACCACCGTGTATTTCGGAAACTCGGCGAAGGATATTGAGAATCTTGTAACCCGTCCTATTGAAAAGGAGATCAAGGGTATCAGCGGTGCCAAGGTGAATAAGGTCAATTCCATTTCCCAGCAGGATTTCAGCATGATCGTAGTGGAATTTGATACGGATGTAAAAACAGATATCGCCAGGCAAAAGGTAAAGGATGCCATTGACCGGGCAAGAGGAGAACTCCCGACCGATCTCACACAGGAACCCAATGTGGCGGAATTTGCTTTCAGTGAAATGCCGATCATGTTCGTGAACATCAGCGGCAACTATGATGGGGTGAAGCTGAAGATCTTCGCTGAGAAAATGCAGGACCGCTTTGAGGAACTCAAGGAGGTGAACCGTGCTGATATCGTGGGTGCACCGGAACGCGAGATCCAGATCAATGTGGACCAGGATAAAATGCACGCGGCCAGGCTCACTTTCATGGATATTGAGAACGCCGTTTCGTTTGAGAACCGTGATATCAGTGGTGGCCTGGTAGATGTGGGTGATATGAAAAGAACCATCCGTGTGAAAGGTCAGTTCACCAGTTCACTTGATCTGAATAACATCATTGTAAAGAATCCGGAAGGCGCTTCCATTTATTTAAGGGATATCGCGGACCTGAAGGATACCGTGA
>CBDUBK010000211.1:0-5029 GCA_965365375.1 uncultured bacterium
ACGCTGTCCGCGTGCCGCCGAAGCTTCAGCGGAGGAGCAAGCTTTAGCGGAGGCGCAAGTTTTAGCGAAGGCTGGCCTTCCCGGCTATTCTTATTGGCGTTCAAAGTTCAAAGTTCAAAGTCAGTGAACTAAAGAACAGCGTGGTTCTTTTTTCAACCAGTATATTAAGACACTACTTACCGTCTTCCCGCTGTGTCAGCCGTCCGCGTACGCTGTCCGCGTGCCGCCGAAGCTTCAGCGGAGGAGCAAGCTTTAGCGGAGGCGTAAGTTTCAGCGAAGGCTGGCCTTCCCGGCTATTCTTATTGGAGTTCAAAGTCCAAAGTTCAAAATCACTGAGCTAGAGAACAAAGTTGTCTCTTTAATGCAACTCAGACCATCGGCATCTAATTACCGCCCTTACCGTCTTCCCGGCTATTCCTAAAAAAGTCATAAGGCGGTGAGCAAACTACAAAGAATGTAAAATTTTAATTGACCATTCACCATTCACCATTCACCCTCATCTGCCACGCACCAACAACTTTAAAATTCTAATCCCCTAAACTTCCTCCCTTTCCCAAAAAACATTATTTTGTTTCTCCAAAACTTACTGTAGATGTTTGTACGATGTGCGCCCAGGGTATGCACAGCCCTGTTTTTACTTGCCTGCTATTTTAATTCTTTCAGCCAGACCAGCTTTACCGAAAAGATCGGGGACTGGAAAAAAACCTTTCCCAAAGAAGATATCGTTGCCGCATCTTATAAAGAGATCGTCAATTTTACCCTTGATCCAGCCGCACCAACAGGCGCTTCAAAAGTAAAAGCTTCAGTTACCAACCAGGTCACACTGGTACCGGTGAAGGATTACCTGCCTTACGAGGACGGGCTGTTTTATTTTGATGAAATGTCCATCGACCAACTTAAGGTTACCAATGCTGAAGGCAAGGATATCAAATTTGAAAAAAGCTGCGGCACCTACCGTGAAGAAAATATTTTTCATAGTGATGCAAAGATCTGCGTGGTCAAATTTCCCCTGGGTGAAAGAGGGAAGCCGGTTACTTATAGTTTTACCAATAACTACCGCGACATAAAATTTCTTACCTCTTTTTATTTTCATGACCGCCTGCCTGCTGTAGAAAGAACTGTCCAGTTCAACATTCCTTCGTGGATGGATATAGACCTGCGGGAATTCAATTTTTCAGGCCATGGCATCGAAAGGACATCAGTTAAGGAAGGGGATATTACTAAAGTGACTTTTACACTAAGGAATGCTCCTGCATATGTTTCAGAACCGTCTTCACCCAACCATGCCATCAGCTATCCTCATGTGATCAGTGTAAACAAAGCTTACACCGACAATGGAGTCCGCAATGTATTGTTTGAAAATGTAAAGGATCTGTATGGCTGGTATCACCTGGTTACTTCTGATATCGGTAATAAGCCTGAAGAACTTAAAGGAAAGGTTCAGGAACTTATAGCTGATAAAAAAACCGATATCGAAAAAGTTGAAAGTATTTTTTACTGGGTGCAGGATCATATCCGTTACATAGCTTTCGAAGATGGTATCATGGGATTCAAACCCGATGCGGCGCAGAATGTTTATAAGAATAAGTATGGTGATTGTAAGGGAAAAGCTAACCTGCTGAAGGAAATGCTCAAACTCGCAGGATTCGATGCCAGGTTAACCTGGATCGGAACGGCAGACCTGCCTTATGATTATACACTTCCATCCCTTTGTGTGGACAACCATATGATCTGTACCGTGATCCTCAATGGTAAAAGATATTTCCTTGACGGTACCGAAAGTCATATTGCACTGAACGATTATGCCGCAAGGATCCAGGGAAAGCAGGTGCTGATTGAAGATGGCAATAATTATATCATTGATAAAATTCCTGTTGCGCCGGCCGAGAAAAACAAGGAAGTAAAACACTCCAAACTGGTAATCGCAGACAACCTGATCACAGGCACTTCATCCATTGAATTCAATGGTGAATCGAAGATTATGATCCAAAGCATTCATTCATCTATCAGAAATGATAATAAAACGGAATTGTTGTCCAATTACCTGAAGAACGGAAACGGCAATGTGGAGGTGAGCAATATTAAAAATTCTGATTTCGGTGAAAGGCAAAAACCGCTCAGGCTGGATTTTGAATTCAAAGTTGCCAACCAGGTAACCAGGGCCGGTAATGAAGTATACGTGGTTATGGACTGGGACAAGGATTTTTCAGGTTATGAAATTCCCGAGGACAGGAAAAATGATTATGAATTCAGCCAGAAATATTATTACAGTTCGCAAACTGAACTCGTGATTCCTGCAGGATACAAAGTAGATTACCTGCCTGCGCCTTTCAAAAAAACCACAGCAGATTTTTCCTTTGAAGGTTCCTATACCAATAACGGTAAATCCATCATCTACAAAAAAACCATCATGGTGAACAAACCCATTCTTAAAAAATCAGGTTTCAGAGAATGGAATGTCTTCATCGCTGACATCAACAAATTTTATAACGACCAGGTTGTACTGGTTAAGTAAAGACTCTAAAATGAATGTGAAGTTCCGCGGCTTTTTATTAGCTGCCCTGCTTGCCGCCCCTACATGGCTGCTGGCGCAGGTGCCCATGCTTGGTACCACCATTGAAAAAGAATTCAGTGTAACAGATGTACCCGAAAAATGGAAGAATGAAAGTGCAGTGATCATCGGGCAGAAAACAGAATACCTTTTTGCAAGGGTTTTCTCGGGTAAAACATCCACTGTTGTGCGCATCCATGAATATGTTCACAAACGCATCAGGCTGCAGGATAAAAATTCACTGGAAAAATTTTCCACTTTTTATTACGTCACCATGGGAAAGGACGGGAAAGCGGAATACAAGGTGATCAAAAAAAATGGAAAGGAGATCACAATTGATATGGCCAGCGCCCTCGAGGAGGAGAAAGATGTACCGGCTATTTACCGTCCTATCTTTTTCAAGATGAACATCAAATCGATGAAAATCGCCATCCCGGACCTGGAAGTGGGAGATATCATTGATTATACCATCAAGTCTACTTTTGACTGGGACATGAAGGAATCGAGTTTACGCCTTTTGTTTTCTCCCTTTCCAACAGTTATCCAACTTTATTCCAGCAGTATAAATTTATCATGGCCGATGGAATGAAGGTGCGTTACCGTGCTTACAATGGTGCGCCCAATATCAAGTTTGATCCTAAGGCTTCGATATACGGTGATAAAAATTCTTACCTGAGTTATTATTTCCTTGATAAGGACAGGGAAAAGTCAAACGAGGAAAGATGGAACCTGGAGTACAGGAACACGCCAACTGTAAAATTCAGGGTGGTGCTCCTTTCAGATAATGACTCTGAATCAAAAGGGCTCGGGCAGGCAACTGTTGACCGCTCAGGTCTTGACGTTGCACAGGTTTACAGGCAGTTTGCAGGAGCTGCCGCCTACCAGACCACTACGGTCAATTCACTGGTGGGTTATACCACGGAGTACATGGCGAAGAAAAAAGCAGAAGGTGCATTCAAGAATGACCAGGAGATCATCAGGGAAACGTATTACTGCCTGCGCAAGGTTTTCCTTGAAATGTATTATAAAGGCCCGGTGCATTCCGAACTGGAGAAATACATGACAGGAAAGAAGCTTTATAAGAAAGTTATCGCTGCCCAGAAAAAAGATGTGGTATCACAGAAAGAAGAAAAAGAAGATGAGATCAGGATCAACAGCGTAACGTTTGCCACGGCTTTACGCATGGCACTGGCTCATATGGGCATCCAGTCGGAGTTGTTTGTTTATGTGCCACGCAAATACGGTTCATGGAGAGATGCCATCTTCATTGAAGAACTGGATTTCTGTTTGCGGGTGCGCAGCAAGGGCAAGCTGTATTACATGGAAGCCTTCAATAATTTTGATGCATTCGCCACACCTTACCCTTACCTCGAAGGTGTGGAAGGATACGCGATCGGTTACCAGGAGAAAGACCAGTATTTCCGTGGCAATATACCTGCATCCACAGCAACGGATAATGTAGAGAAACAGGAATATTTTTTAAACCTTACTTCTTCCATGGATGTGATCAGGGCTGAGCGAATCAGTCATTACCTGGGAGCACCCAAGATTGGCAGGATCGAGCAGGCTAACCTGGACCGCGCATACCTGAACCATGATTTTGAAAAATATTTTAATGAGCCCAAACAGCAGAAAGGTAAAAAGAATGAAGAGGCAGCGCCGGTGTTTGCCAAATATGAGGATCCCGACAAAGATGAAAGGGTGAAGGAAAGAAATGAATTGTTTGAAAAAGATATCAAGGCAGAATTTGATATTGATAAGTATGATGGATTTGAGCTGATCAAAAACGGGCGCTTTGGTGATACAGCCTGGCTGAGTTATTCTGAAAAATTCTCAGTGAAAAAACTGATCAGCAAGGCCGGCCGCAATTATATCATTGAGCTGGGTAAGATGATCGGTGACCAGATCAAACTTGATTCTTCAGAGATCAAATCAAGGCAGACAGATATCTGGGTGCCTTATGCAAGAACACTGGAGAATGTGATCACGTTAAAGATCCCGGCAGATTATACCGTTGACGGACTACAGGACCTCAATATGAATATTGATAATGCCAGTGGGGCTTTTATCAGTACGGTAAAAGTGGAAGAAGATAAACTGGTCATCCACACCAAAAAGATCTATAAAAAGAGTTTCGATAAAAAAGAAACCTGGCAGCAGTATGTTGACTTCCTGGAAGCAGCGTATAAGTTCAGCCAGGCGAAGATTGTGCTGAAGAAGAAATAGGAATAAGAGAAAGAGAAAGAGAAGCAGAAACAGAGAGAGAGCGTTCACCCTCTTTCTCTTTCTGTTTCTCTTTCTTTTTTTCCTCATCTTTGAATGATGAAGCTCACTATTTACCAGGTTGATGCCTTTGCAGAAAAAGTTTTTACCGGCAATCCTGCAGCCATTGTTCCGCTGGAACACTGGATTGAAGATAGGCTGATGCAGCTGATCGCGATGGAAAACAACTTAAGCGAAACGGCTTTTTTTGTCAAG
>CBDUBK010000212.1:0-5009 GCA_965365375.1 uncultured bacterium
GCTCACTTTGCGGAACAGTTCCGTGGTATGGCTCCAGGCCACATCATTTAGGTCACCAAACACAATGCAGGGATGTTGTTCCTCTTTCACTTCCAGGGCCACCTTCATGAGTTCCTTATCCTTGGCTGTAGAGTAGAGATTTTCACCTGGCACCGGGGGTTCAGGATGAAGGCCAAAGATCCTGACATGCTGGCCTGACCTGAGTTTTACGATGGCTTTAATGGAAGGAATATCCTCTTTTACCAGGAAGCGTACTTCTTGATCCAATAACTCAAGCTTGCTGTAAAAAACCAGTCCGTAAGTATTCTCCTGTGACTGCAGGATGGAAAAAGGGTAATCTTTTTCCAGTTCTTTCATGGCTTCGCACCAGGCCTTGTTGGTTTCCAGTAAATAAATAATATCCGGGTCAGCCGATCTGATTTGTTGCAATAAGCGGTCATACTGGGTATTGTCCTGCAGGACATTGGCGGCGAAAATGGTGACCTCGTCATTCTTGTCGCTACTGTTGACCCGGAGCATTTCTTTTTTGGCAAACATGGTATAGGGCCAGATCTTATAGAGCAGGTAAACCAGCGAGGCAACAAGTGCTCCGACCAGTATTTTTTCCCCTGAGGTGCCGGGTGGCCAGTACCAGGCCCAGGCTGCCAGGGTAAATACTACCAGGGCCAGCTTTTGAAGGCGCGGATATTCCAGAATCTTAAAAATCCAGAAATCATTTTTTACGAAAGAGAGAAATACGGCCGTGATCAGGAATATGCTGACAACGATTAAAACGACTTCCATACCTGATAAAGGTGGTTTAATCCATCTGAACCATAAAATAAGTATGCCACTCATCCGGAAATCTGCATTATTGATCCTTTTTGGAATAAAAGCATGCAACGTTTTTTTATCAACATGTGTCAGCTGGATATGAGAAAATTATTTTACCTCCTGGTCCCTGTTTATATGCTGGCAGGATGTTCAACTGAATTAAAGAAATGGCCTGAAGAGCTACCTGCCACAACCCTGGTGGGTAAATGGGAGTTAAGGCAGCATTTTGGCGGGATGGTTCAGGGAGTGAGCTATGCACCCGGAAATGGAAATTACCTTGTTTTTGACAACAGCACTTACCAGTATATCAGTAATGGCCAGGTTGTACGCCAGGGCAGCTATGTAGCACTGGTGGATTCTGTGATGGATGTGAACAGTTGCGAATTGCTGCCTGCGCCGGACAGTAAACCTAACCGTATCGTGTTTGATAATGAAACCCAGGTAAGAATGAATTTCATTTTCATAGGCCGTAGTATGAAAATTCATTCAGGATGTATACCGCTCGATGGTGGAGGGTCTGTGTATTATAAGATAGAAGGGGAGTGAGGGGAAGTTTAAAGTTCAAAGTTCAAAGTCAAAAAAATCTTCTATATCAGCACGCCATCATCTTAAAAAATTTCCAGTTGAGGCTTAAAGATTCCCAACATTAAGGACCACCGACTTTGAACTTTGAACTTTTGACTTTTGACTTTGAACTTTTAACGGTCTACCTTAATTACAATATCACTGGTTGAATTAATTATGGGTATGATAGAATATCCGGCCCTTTCCATGGACCATGGTCTATCTTCCATGGTCCTAAAATAAAAAAGCCCTCCAAAGGAGGGATTTTTTATTGAGGCGTAGTTCTGTTTGTTTGGAACGGTCAGGACGCCGGGTTTTTCATAGGTGGTTTTTCAGGATACGGATCAAAAACGGTTTAGGATACTGGTTTTGGTTTTTCTTAGGATTTTGTTTTTACAGGTATCGGATCGTTTGATAAATCAAAATTACATCCTGCACTTTGCTGTAAGATTTTGTTTCGGTGAAGTATCAAATGTCCGAGGTGAAAATGGTCTTATTCCTGCCGGAAATTTTCACGGTGTTTCTAATGACATGATGCGTAAAAGGAAACGATAATCATGCTTTCAGAGTAAACACTTATGCAAACCGTTGCAGGTTGAAAATGTGGTATTCGTAGTTTTACTAAGGGCATTTACGAAACTGTTTCGATCACCCGTTGGTGACGAAAGAAAATATCGTTTACGCCCCGGGGTGATAAAATCAGCAAGGAGGGATGATTTACCGATTTTAGTTTTTTCCAATGAATTTATTGAGTTGAATGTTTAATCATCATTTCCGGTTGATTTTTAATCGTAACAATATTTAGAGTATGCATATAACGGCATCCAACACACTAAAACATTTTGTCAAATCTACTCTTTCAAATTCCGCCTTAACAATCCACCTAGGGCTTCTTCAAAATTTTTATCCAGGTTAGGCCTGGTAAACGCTTATCAATGCTTTTTAATTATCTTGAAGGAAGCATAGCTTTTATATAATCAAAATAAAGGCTGACTGACAAAACTTATGCAGATCCGTCAACTTCATTCCACCGGGATCTTACTGGTGGTACTATACTTTCTGATATCAGCATGCACCCAGGATAAGGGCAAAAATTTTTATATGCCTGCTGAATTCGAACCTCATGAGGCTGTGTGGATGGGCTGGCATGGAAGGGATACTATGGCGTATCCTGTAGCCTGCGCTATGCTGAAAGGATTGTTGCCTCATGTGCCTGTGAGGATTGCGGCAGATTCTGACTCATTGCTCAAACGTTGTAAGGAAGTGCTGGTTCGCGAGGGAATTGATACAGGTCTGATCCAGTTTTATGTAATGAAGGGCGAACGATTCTGGATCAGGGATCATGGAGCCAGCTTTTTGGTGGATGGTAACGGAAACCTGGCCGTAGCAGATTTTAACTGGAGCCATTATGGAATCAAAAGTTTTTACGAAGCATTTTACGAAGGCAACAGGGATAGCGTAAATAAATACCTGGCCCGCTCATTAAAATCCGGGACAGGAAGGGTGGACAGCCTGATGGGTGTTTCACAGCAGGCTAAAATAATTCCAGTTAGCCTGGTGATGGAAGGAGGAGCAATTGAAGTGAATGGTAAGGGCACACTCATCCTTGGCGAGTCCGTGACCTTCCAGCGAAACCCGGGTTTATCCAAAGAACAAATCGAAGGTATTTTCAGGGAAAACCTTGGGGTCACCCATATCATCTGGCTGAAACAGGGGCTGGTAGAAGACGAACATATGTATAAAATCCATCCGGGTAATTACCTTACCCTGGGTACGGGAGGGCATACAGATGAATATGTACGGTTTGCTGATGCTTCTACCATTTTACTGGCATGGATAGACGAAAAAGAAAAAGACCTTCATCCCTTCAATAAAATCAATTATGAACGGATGCAGGCCAACCTTCGTATCCTTGAGGCGGCCCGGGACCAGGATGGGAAACCATTCCGCATCATCAAAATGCCCTTACCCGGGCCATTTGAGAAAATAGTTTCAGTAAAAAAATCCTGGGATGAGGCAGGTCCCTACGATGTTGCAGCATCGGCATTTCCAAAAACAATTGCACCCGTGGTGGGAGACACCCTTAAACGCATCGCCGCTTCCAGCTACCTGAATTATTTTGTTTCAAACGGAGTGGTGTTGGTACCCAGTTACCGGAATAGCCCCGCAGATATAGAGAAAGAAGAAAGGGTTAAAAGAATCTTCAATGAAATTTTCCCGGGCAGGGAACTGGTATGGATCAACAGCATGCAGCTCAACTGGAATGGCGGTGGCATTCATTGTTCAACCCAGCAGCAGCCACTGCGCTCCAAAAATTAAAAGGATTTGCGTAAGTCTCCTTAACTTCTGATCAAATGATTGTATGATCGATATTGTAATTGAAGCCCGCGAAGCTTCCATCAGCAAACATATGCACGTGAAAAGGATTTTGCCTTTCAGGCTCAGGCGTATGGTCGGCCCTTTTATTTTCATGGATCATGCCGGGCCGGTAGCTGCGCAACCCGGCAGCATCCAGTCACTTGATGTATTGCCACATCCGCATATCGGGCTTTCAACGGTAAGTTATTTATTCGGTGGAAAAGTTACCCACCGTGACAGCCTGGGGGTGGAGCAGGTCATCAGGCCTGGTGAAGTGAATTGGATGACAGCAGGAAAAGGCATCGCACATTCTGAAAGATTTGAAGATCCTTCCGTATTAGCCGGTGGTGAACTGGAAATGATCCAGACCTGGGTAGCATTGCCTGAAAAAAATGAAGAAGACCAGCCCGCTTTCGATAATTATAAACCGGAAGTCCTCCCCGTATTTAAGGAAAAAGGAATCTGGATGCGGCTGATCGCCGGTGATGCTTTTGGTTTGCGCAACGATGTAAAAACACATTCCCCTCTTTTTTATTTGCACGTGGTTCTTAATAAAGGCGCCCGGTTCGGTTTGCCAAAAGAACACAGTGAAAGGGGCATCTACATTGTAAAGGGACGGATTGAGATCAGCGGTGTAGCCTATGGCGCCGGGCAGATGATCGTATTTACCCGGTCAGTTGATCCACCCCTTATTGCACTGGAAGATGCAACCATCATGATGCTGGGTGGTGAGCCGGTTGGTGAAAGATTTATCTGGTGGAATTTTGTTTCATCAAGAAAAGAAAGGATCGAGCAGGCCAAGGCAGACTGGAAAGAGGGAAGAATCATTTTACCTCCGAATGATAACCATGAATTTATTCCCCTGCCTGAAGACAGGTCCAGGCCGGCCAGCAGTGCACCACCACCAGAACCTTTGTCATGAGCATAAAAAAGCCCCGCAGTTTGCGGGGCAATTCTCTGAAGCGATCATTTTATTAATTATTATCTTTTTTATCGTCTTTAAACACATCTTTCACTTCTTCACCTACTTTTTTGGCACCTTCCTTCACTTCTTTTCCTGCCTCTTTCACGCCTTCTTTTGTTTTATCCCAGGCGTTTTCAATGGCATTGCCGGCCCTGTCAAAAAAACGGCCAGTCCTGTCAACCACTTCACCATCTTCAAGTACCACTACCTTACCATCACGCTCTACTTCACCGTTGCGGCGGATCACAGTTCCGTTTTCAAGGCGTACATCATCATTTGATTCTACCCATGCGCCATTTCTCCATACAAC
>CBDUBK010000213.1:0-4945 GCA_965365375.1 uncultured bacterium
ATATCAAGGTCACGGTCAGTAGCCCTGCGCAATACTCTTTTCATTTCGGGGTTGAATTCATCAACACCCTTTTTCTTAAGCTGGATGCGCACAACTTCACCGGTAAGGGAAACTTCTCCCACATCAAACCCACTTACCCCTTCAATGGCAATGAGCTCACCTTTTTCATATTGCTGGAGAGAATTGTTCCTGTAAAAATCTTTGCGGCTGCCCTGGTTGAAGCTTACTTCAATTACCCTGCAGGCCTGTTCTGCATCGGAGATCGGGAGGTTTACCAGCCAGTCGTAAGTATTCATCCGGTTACAACCTCCTGTGCTGCATCCGCCATTACTTTTACATCCGTTCGGTTTACCGGTTCCGCAACTACCACATCCCATACTATAATGATTTCCTTATGGTTAATTAATAACAATCCTTATGGATTGTTTGCTTGTGGGGCTGTTGCAGAAGAGCTATGAAACTCCCGGTTTCAAATAGTCATATGCGCCTGGGCTATGCATGCCCGTTAGATGCTTTGACTGTTTATAATGAGTAGTGAATAGCTTCTTTAATCTTCCTGCACAAAATCCAATAGCCCCTGATATATATTGAATCCGCCTTAGCCTGTGCATGCTGGATATTAAATCCAGGTACCCAGGCGGGGGTGGACATTTCACAAATATAATTTTTTTTATGGCAGATAGGCCGGTTTGAAAAATGAGCCTCAAACCACCACCATATTGTTTTTTACAATATGATAGATCTTAATGGTAAGCGCATGAAAGAGGATCTTCGGATTGGCATTTCTTTCAATATAATAACTGGCCTTGTCCAGCTCTTCTGCAATAGCCTCTTTCTGTTCGAGGGTCATTGCCTTGTTCAGCCGGGATGTGAAATCTTTTTCAGCTGATGACATAGCCTCAGATAAATGAGATGTCATCAGTTCCCCGCCTACCTGTAAGCGAAGTGCCTGTTCAAGCATATTGGTAAAATGCCGGAGAAACTGTTTCTGTCTTTCCCTGCCCAGTCGCGCGATCTCATCAACCATCTTTACCTGGGCTATCGGCAGATTCTTGAGGGTGGCATTCATCCAGTCACGCAAAAGACCATGAAAATCTTCATCGGCATGCTGTAAAAGATGCATGGCCTCACGGTAATTTCCATTGCTGGCATTTGCGATCTGTTTGGCCTTCTCCTGGTCGCAGGCTTTTTTCTCCAGCAGGGTTTTTTCTATTGATGCCGGCTCAAGTGAAGGGATCTTCACCAGCTGGCAACGCGAAAGGATGGTGGACAGGATCTCGCTTTCACTTTCAGCTACCAGTATAAATAGTGTATCATCCGGCGGCTCTTCGATCAGTTTTAATAATTTATTTCCTTCCTTTCCCAGGTATTCAGGCATCCACATTACCAGGATCTTGTATCCGCTCTCAAAACTTTTCAGGTTCAGCTTGCGGATGATATCATTGCACTCGTTTGCTGTTATATTTCCCTGCTTGTTTTCCGCTCCGATAAATTGCAGCCAGTCATATACATTTCCGTAAGGAAGCTGGCTGATAAATTCCCTCCATTCTGTTCCATAGTCAGAACTCAGAGGGGGAGTGCCGGGTTTTTTAGTGATGACCGGGTATGAATAATGTATATCGGGATGAACCAGGTCTTTTGCTTTGCTGTAAGAGGGTTGTTTCAGCATCCATTCATCAGCCGCCTGCGGAGTTGCGGGTAATTGAAGAGCCACAGGTTCACCAAATAACGAAGCCTCGGAAGGCTGGTTTTTTTCAGGAGGTAATAAAGAAATGTATTGGGCAAAACTTAAAGCAAGGGGAAGAGCTCCGCTTCCTTCGCGTCCCAGGAAGAGCAGGGCATGGCTCAGGCGGTTGTGTTCCACCATTTCCACCAGTTGCTGTTTTACCTGTTCCTGACCAATTACATCCCTGAATAACATAAGATATCCTCCATAAAAAAAGCTGCCGGGCGACAGCTTCAAATATCAATGTAAACCTGAGTTTTTTCCAAATCTTAATTGAGGTATTTCAGAACTTCCTCGCTCCTAGGCAGGGTCTTGTGATGAAATACAGTGACCAGTTTTCCTTTTTCGTCAACGAGGAATTTGGTGAAATTCCATTTCACCGGATCCTTGAAACCAAGTTTCTCAGCCTCACCCTGCAGGTATTTATAAATAGGAGCAATATCTTCTCCCTTTACCGAAACCTTGGAAGCCATTGGAAAACTAATGGCGTATTCCTTGCTGCAGAAGGCCTTGATCTCCTCATTGGATCCTGGTTCCTGGCCGCCGAAATTGTTTGCAGGAAAACCAATGATCACGAGTTTGTCCTTGTATTTTTTATACAACTGCTCCAGTTCAGCATACTGGGGAGTATTGCCGCATTCTGAAGCGGTATTAACGATCATGATCTTTTTTCCCTTGTACTGGGCAAGGTCAATCATACTTCCATCCAGGCTCTCTACTTTAAAATCGTAAATGGAAACAGCAAAGAGTGAGGTGATCATTATTGTTATAAGTGCAATTTTCATACAAATCTTTTTAAGGTTGGCAGCTACAAATTTATGTTGAATTGAAAGAAGCAGGAAGTTTATTAATAGTTTATGGTCAATGGTCCATAGTCCATGGACATTACTGTTTCTCATACGCCCCCAGGTCAGGCAGGCCTACTGGCCTGGGTTTGCCGTCGAGGTCCCTTACCAGGCCAGTATTAAACCCGGAATTGATTGCAGGTGATCCTTCTTTGAGCCTGAAACTAAAGATTCTTTCGGCAGTATTGATACTGTCAAACATGGGCTGCTGGTTGTTGATCACTGCACTGGCAGTTACTCCTGCAGGTGCATTCTGAACTCTCCACAGCACATGGTTGAAACTGACATTGGCCGTGCCGGTTCCAGCCTTTAACACCACCACTTCATCAGCCACCAGGCCATTGGCTTCTCCCCAGAAAATACAATTGGAAAAAACAGCGTCAAGGTTATTAAACGATGTTCCGAGATAATTGGTCACCAGCAGAACCGGGTCGCGGTGCTGGATGAAACTATTGGATAAGGCTACTGCTGTGCAATGGTTGAACTGGTACTGGCCGCCTTTGACCAGCATGATATTCTTTCCGCAATTACTTACCAGCAGATTGCTGGCATTGATGCTGGTATTGATGCCGATAAGACCTGCATCATATGCATTATCGATCTGTGTTTCATGGAGCGTAAGCTTTGTACCTGCCCCCGGCTCCATCACTACTATTCCCTGGTAGGCATTTTTGATAATCGCATAGTTCAGAATATTATTGGTGCTTGATGCCGTGAATACAAGCCCGGGATGACTTGCGGGAAAATTGCGGTAAGGTTCATCAAGCCTGTCGCCGGTAAACACAACCCTGTTGCTGTCCTCTTTATCACCATTCACGTGCAATGTTCCTTCAACTATGAATGGTGCATCGGCATGCATGTAAATCCTGGAACCTTTATCAACAGTAAGTGTAGTATTGGCTGCAACAGTGAGTTTTCCCAGGATCACATAAGGCAGCTGGTCATCCCAGGTTGTATTTGCTGATACAGTATGGTTTCGTAAAAAATTCGCATTCTGCCCGTAGGCATCCAGCTGTACCCATGTGGTATTGCCATTGTAATTGATGGCAATGCTGTCTCTTTCCACGAAAGCAAGGTCTGATGCGCTGGGGTTAATGGTAACGGTTACAAAAACATAAAGGCTGTCATTCGCTTTTATTTCGAGGTCATTCACAACCGGGCCTGGGATACCATCCACATTAATACGGAATGGAGAACCGGTTCCGCCTGCAAGACTTACATTATTGATCCGGATACCCTTATTGTTATCATTGATGATCCTGAAAAATTGTGTGACAGATCCCGCTGAAGTAAATACCGTATCGAAATGCAGTGAATCTGTAGTAGTACCAAGTATTGCCGATGGGTTGTCTGTAAAACTTTCTTTCTTACAGGCAAAGCAGATCAGCATCAACAGGGGAAACAGGATTCTCACAGGCTTCATTGTTTAAAAATACATCAGTGCGATGAAAAACAAAGAGCGGCAATACTTAGCTGGTTTGAGCCCGTGAGCAGTTCACGGCCGCAGGCTTCAAGCGTTGCCCCCGTCGTAATCACATCATCCACCAGTAGCAAATGTTTGTTATCTGCAAGAGAAGGTTGAAGCAATTGAAATTTTCCTTCCATATTATTCCACCTGTCCACCCTTCCTTTTTTTGTCTGGCTTTCAGTTTCTGTGCGCCGCCTTACTACTTCAGTCAATACTGGTTTTTGTAAAACAGAAGAAATGCCCTCACATAAGACCTGCGCCTGGTTGAAACCTCTTTTTCTTTCTTTGGCAGGATGAAGTGGTAAAGGAACCAGTGCATCTACCTGCAAAAACCTGTTGGATGCTACCAGCCTGTGGCCCATGTACTGGCCGAGATAAAATCCCAGTTCCTTCAACTGCCTGTATTTAAAGCCATGCATCAGTCGCTGGATCAGTGAACCGCTGGTGAAATAAAATTGTGCAGTAGCATAGGTTACAGGCAGCCGGCCCCAGAAAATTTTTTCTACCGGGTTGTTGGGATGCAGGTGAAAATTTGTTTCAGGGAGGTTAGCAAGGCACTCCAGGCAAAGAAGATGTTCCCTGTCAAGATTATCACTGCCGCATCCTTCACATATATGAGGAAAGGCAAGATGCAATAAACTCTCTTTGGCAAAACTGAAGAGTTGCATGTAACAGGTTTAAAATAAATAACGGTAAATCTCATCTACCCGGCCCATGGTCACGATCTCGATATTCGCTTTTTGTTTATTGATGTTCTTCTGGTTATAACGGGAGACAATAATTTTTTCAAAACCCAGTTTCTCTGCTTCGGCTATCCGCTGGTCAATGCGGTTCACTGCCCTGATCTCTCCACTCAGGCCCACCTCTCCTGCAAAACAGATATTGTGTGAAATGGCTACATCTTCA
>CBDUBK010000214.1:0-4944 GCA_965365375.1 uncultured bacterium
GGCATTGCCCGCGGTAGGAATACATATCTGTTTTGAAAAAATGAACGAATGAGTCCAGCTCGTAACGCAATTCATATCCCAGGGAATTGTTGGTGATCCTTAAAGGTTCTGAAGCCAGGATCTTGAGCCTGTCGTTTCTTTTATAATAAAGGAATTTTAATGCTTCCGGATTTTCAAGGAAGCAACTGTCAGCAAAAGGTGTAGACCCGATAAACCTCTGCAGGAAAAAATTACCATACTTTTCCCAGCCGTCGGGAACTTCATTGCTGCTCTTGATCACCACTTCACTCATGCTGTTATCAGCTTTTTTAAGTTCGATGGTAAATTCTTTTTTTTCACCTTCCACAACTATGGTCTGGCTTTCATAACCGGTAAAGGATATGATCAGCTCATAACCACCCCTGTCAAGATAGAGATAGAAAGCACCAGCTGAATCTGTGGTGGTACCCTTCGTGGTATTCTGCGCGAATACGGAAGCACCCTGGAGTTTTTCCTTTGATTCAGAGTCGATCACTTTCCCGCTGATGGAAAACTGTGCAAATGATAAAATGGAAAGAAGGCAGAAGCCTAAGAGAAGAAATGGTTTTTTCATCCTTGGATTTTTATTGACTCCTCTAAGATAAATGGTTTAAGGAGTAAGAATACCCTTTTCCAGCGCATCCAGGTATTTTTCACAAGAGTTTTTAATAACGGTTTCCAATGGTGTATAGGAAAATCCCGGGAGGGCAAGTAAAAGTGCCTGGTTGGCAAAAGAAGTTTTGCTATGCGCCACTTTTGCTGTTTCCCTGGTGAGTAATGGCTTGCTTCCTGTAAGCATGGATTTTAGTTTCTCCATTCGCCAGGCTATGGCACCCATGGTCCTGGTGGCTTCTTTATAGGGTCTTTTCTTTTTGAAATGATCGGCCATGGTATCAAATAACTTCCTGAAGGCCCAGTTGTCCGCATTGACAATAAATCTTTTATGGTTGATGGAAGAAGCCAGGACCTGTGCAGCTGCTTCAGCTACATCTTCCACACCCACAAAACCATTTACCCCGTCGGTATACCAGGGAAAAGAACGGTAAGCATTTTTGAATACGGCACAACTCGACTGGTGCCAGTCTCCATAACCCAGAATGGTACTTGGATTCAGTACAGCACCTTCCAGTCCTTCAGCAAATCCTCGCCATGCATGGATCTCAGCATGATGTTTTGAAATAGCATAGTGAGTATTGTTTGGATTCTCCTCCCATTTTTTTTCTTCTGTGACCATTTCAGGTTTGGTGGTACGCCCCAGGGCAGCAATGGAACTGATATGAATGAGTCGCCTCACATTATTTTCCAGGGCGAGGTTCACTACATTTTCTGTTCCTTCCACATTTACCTGGTACATCTCTTTCCGTTTGTCTTTTGAAAAAGATACAATAGCTGCTGTATGAATCACACTGTCCACATTTTTCATGGCATCATCCAGCGATACAGGGTCAAGAACATCACCCTGTACCCATTCAACTTTATCAAAAATTTCCCGTGGTATATAAAATGGAAAATTACTGGTGCGGTGAAGGGCCCGGACAGGCAAACCTTTTTCCACAAGGTTTTTGATGAGGTAAGAACCCAGAAAGCCGGTACCGCCCGTTACAAGAATCATCTTTTCTTTTAAATAATTTGAAATGATCGATCAATAAGAATAATAACCTCTCCCTGTTTTTTTTCCGAGCGCTCCCTGCTTCACTTTTTCTTCCTGGATATATGAAGGTTTCAGTCTTTCCGGTTCACCGAGTTGCTTATAAACCGAACAGCTTACGGCATAATTCACATCATTGCCAATAAGATCCATCAGTTTGAATGGACCCATTTTAAATCCACGGCTTTCGAGCAACAGATCAATGGTAGCAAAATCCGCCAGGCCTTCCTCCGCCAGTCTTAATGATTCGATATAATAAGGCCTGGCCACCCTGTTTACTATAAAACCGGGAGCATCCCTGCACACTACCGGGATCTTTCCCAATTTCCTGGTAAGGTCCACCAGTTTTTTGATTACTTCATTTTCTGTTTGTATTCCACTCACCACTTCCACCAGCTTCATCAAAGGTGCCGGGTTGAAAAAATGAAGTCCTGCAAATCTCCCGGGAGCTTTTATGTTTTCTGCAAGGGAACTAATTGAAAGGGAAGAAGTATTGGAAGCAAATATGGTTTGTAGGGAATTGATTTCAGCCAGCTGGTTGAATAATGCAGTTTTGATTTCTGGTCTTTCAACGATGGCTTCTATGATCACATCTGCGATACACGCATCAATTTTACTGGTAAATGAAAGATTGGATAAAATTGTTTGTTGTTGTTCAGCGGTGATCTTCTGTTTATCGACAAGTTTTTGAAGGTCAGCGTTTATTTTTTCTGAGGCTTTTTTTATCATGCCTTCATCAAGATCATATAAAATAGTTTTGTAACCGGCTCCTGCTGCCACCTGCGCAATCCCGCTGCCCATAGTTCCTGCCCCGCAAATACAGATGGTTGTCATAATAAAAAATTGCTGTAAAGATAATTGGCTTGCCAAATGATATTACCTTAACATAAAGAATTAAAGATGGAACCTGTTTCTCCTTCCCGTCCTGGTTTTCCCCAGGGCCGTTTCAGCAGCATCACCCTCGCCGTTGCGGTATTGCTTTTTCTCCTCCCCTTTGTAGAGATCAAATGCAATGGGCAGGACTTCGCAAGCAATACAGGACTGGGACTGGCTTTTGGTACGGACTATAAGACTACAGGCCAGGCCAGATCAATGGAGAAAATGTTCAATGACGAAAACGACCAGGTGACCACTTCGAGGAAAACTGAAAAGCAGGATGGGGAGATGTATGTGGGAGCGCTGATCGCATTATTGCTTGGAATAACGGGACTGATTGTAAGTTTTGTGAAAAGGGATCATGGAAAAATTACTGCTGTACTGGGAGTGCTGGCCGCATTAGCCCTTCTTATCGTAATGGTTCAGTTAAAATCTGATATCAATAGCCAGGCAACGTCACAGGAGGAAGGTATATTCGATCAGAAGGTAGAAGTGTCCGCGGTATTTACAGCCTGGTATTGGTTATCAGTAGTCAGTTTTCTTTTATCAGCTTTCCTGGGCTACCGCCTGTTCAAATCCGCTGAGGGCCGTGACCGTGTGCCACCTAATGCACCGCAATTAAGGATTGAAAACCCGGGCGACCAGTCGGAATTTCCCAAAGCGCCAACTGAATCTGAATTGGGGTGAGCAGGATAATGGCCAATGGCATTTTTACAATGCGCTTCCGAACTGCTGCAGGAAACGTGCATCATTTTCACTGAACAACCTGATATCATTCACATCATATAAAAGAAGCGCTGGTCTTTCTATGCCCATACCAAAAGCATAGCCGGTATATTTTTCGGGATCAATGCCGCAGTTCTCCAACACCTTAGGGTGCACCATGCCGCAACCAAGGATCTCCACCCAGCCTGTATGTTTACAGATGCGGCAGCCTTTGCCCCCGCAGATAAAACAGCTGATATCCATTTCCGCGCTGGGTTCTGTAAAAGGAAAATAAGAGGGACGGAAACGAACCTTTACATCCCTGCCAAACATTTCCTGCACGAAAAAATATAGGGTTTGTTTCAGGTCAGCGAAACTTACATTTTCATCAATGTATAATCCTTCCACCTGGTGGAAGAACATATGAGAGCGGGCGCTGATGGTTTCATTGCGGTAAACACGGCCAGGACAAATGATGCGGATCGGCAGCTTGCCTTTTTTCATTTCACGGATCTGCACATTGCTGGTATGGGTGCGCAACAGCCAGTCTGTTCCCGCATCAGAAGGACGGTGAATATAAAATGTATCCTGCATGTCGCGGGCAGGATGGTTCTCCGGTAAGTTAAGCGCGGTAAAATTGTGAAAATCATCTTCGATCTCGGGACCGTCGGCCACCGAAAATCCAAGCCTCTGGAAGATAGACACGATACGGTTACGTACTAATGTGATCGGGTGCCTTGATCCTATGGTAACCTCGTTGCCGGGCAGGGACAGGTCCGCACCTTCATCATCACCCTTGCGGGCAGCAGCAGTTGTTTCGCGTGCCTGGTCAAATTTTGTTTCAGCAAATAATTTGAAATCATTAAGTACCTGGCCGAATTCTTTTTTCTTTTCATTCGGCACATTTTTCATTTCACCAAAAAGTGTTTTGGTAATGCCTTTTGTACCCAAAAACCTGATACGGAATTCTTCCAGCTGCTGCGGATTACTGATCTCGTAAGCTGTTATTTCATTGCGGTACTGCTCTATTTGCGCTAACAATTCCTGCATGGGGCAAAGATAGGGAAGCCAAAGGCTATTGGCCATTAGCCATTGGCTTTTGGCCTAAAGGTCCGTGGCATTGAACGTATCCCCCTGGTTCATATCCCCGGTCTGGAAACCTTTTTTGAACCAGTACATCCTCTGCGCGGAACTACCATGGGTGAAAGATTCAGGTACTACGTAACCCTGCGCCTGTTTTTGCAGGCGGTCATCTCCAATCGCATTGGCAGCCGCAAGTGCTTCTTCAATATCACCGCTTTCCAGTATACCCCTTCCCTGCATATGGTGTGCCCACACACCTGCATAAAAATCCGCCTGCAGTTCCAGCATCACGGAATATCTGTTGTATTCTTCCTGGCTTACCTGCTGGCGCAGTCTTGCCATTTTATCTGAAGTGCCCAGGAGTTTCTGGATATGATGACCCACTTCATGCGCGATCACATAGGCCATTGCGAAATCTCCGGGGGCTCCGAATTTATTTTGCAGCTCATCATAAAAGGAAAGATCTATGTATACGTCCTGGTCTGCCGGGCAGTAAAAAGGACCTGTGGCGGAACTGGCATTGCCACAGGCTGATTGAGTTGCACCTGAAAATAATTCAAGCCTGGGTTCCTGGTAGTCACGGCCCATCTGTGAAAAAATCTGGTTCCAAACAT
>CBDUBK010000215.1:0-4944 GCA_965365375.1 uncultured bacterium
GAATACCACGGCCATAAACCATAAAGCTGTCCGCGCTGTCTGTATCATAAACCCTGAGGGCCAGGTTTTTTTCAGTTTCTTTCATCAGCCTGTCGCGCAGGTGACGGGAAGTAACAAATTTGCCATCCCTTCCAAAGAAAGGAGAGTTGTTGATACCGAACTGCATATTCATCGTTGGTTCATCAACGCTGATCACTGCAAGTGCTTCCGGGTTGTCAACATCAGCAATGGTATCGCCGATATTGAAATCTTCAAGGCCCACAACCGCGCAGAGGTCACCGGCAATAACTTCAGTTACTTTTCTTTTGCCCATGCCTTCAAAAACATAGAGCTCTCTTACTTTTTGTTTTTTGATCACACCATCAGTCTGCATCAAAGCGATCTGCTGGTTTTCTTTGATCACACCGCGGGCAACACTGCCAATCGCGATCCTGCCAAGGAAGGAGGAATAATCAAGAGAGGTGATCTGCATCTGCAGGGGTCCTTCACTCACTTTTGGTGGTGGCACATGTTTCAGGATACCATCCAGCAAAGGAGTGATGTCTTCACTGGGTGTAAGGCTGTCATTGAACCAGCCGTTTTTACCAGAGCCGTAGTATGTTGGGAAATCAAGTTGTTCTTCAGTTGCATCCAGGTTGAAGAATAATTCAAAAACAGCGTCATGCACTTCGTCGGGACGGCAGTTTGGTTTATCAACCTTATTGATGATCACGATCGGTTTCAGGTTCAGCTGGAGAGCCTTCTGCAACACGAAACGCGTCTGGGGCATGGGTCCTTCAAAAGCATCAACAAGAAGGCAGACACCATCGGCCATTTTCAGAACACGCTCTACCTCACCGCCAAAATCGGCGTGACCAGGGGTATCGATCACATTAATCTTGACACCTTTGTAAGTAACGGCGGCATTCTTACTGAAAATGGTGATACCTCTTTCTCTTTCAAGGTCATTACTGTCCATGATGAGTTCGCCGGTATCCTGGTTTTCACGGAAGGTTTTGGTGGCATGAAGGATCTTGTCTACCAGGGTGGTTTTACCATGGTCAACGTGGGCAATAATTGCTATGTTTCTGATTTCCATATACTTATTGAAGCCTGGAGTTGGAGTGGGAAGCGTAAAATGCAGAGGCCTCTCAGCTCGTAGCTCACAGCCCGTAGCTGTTTTTAGGGAGCGCAAAGGTAATTGAAATCAGGCGGGGAAAATAGAAAGGGGCAATCTTTATATTTCTATTATCATTTTAAAAATCAGCCTTAAAATTTTCAATTTGAAGAGAGTTCCAGGTTTATCCGGCAACGATTGATGCCGCTTCTTCCCCCGAATTGATCGCCCCTTCCATAAATCCCTGCCATTCGGCCAGGTGTTCGCCTGCGAAATAGGTATTCATAAAAGGTTTTTTCAATACCGGCATAAGATTGAACCATTGCCCGACCCCATACAAGGCATAAGCTCCCATGGAATAGGCATCATTACCCCAGTAATAATTCCAGTGCTGCAGCATTTTATTGCTCACATCACCAAAAGCCGGCTTTAGCGCATCGGTGATGATGGAACGGTGGAAGGCTTCTTCCTGGTTGGCGATCACCGCGGCTTTATCACCGATGGTATAGGAAATCAAAACACCTTTTTCCCCGGGCTGGTTCTTGGTGGCATGGTAGAAATAATGCGCAGGCAGGTCTGTAGCCATGTCAAAATCTTCCGGCCAGAATCTTTCACTGAACAAAACAGGGTGTTTGTTGATCCGGGCATACTGCAGGGCATTGAGGGCTTTTGTTTTTTCAGGTGGAAGTCCCGGAAGCCACTGGATTTTTTTCAATGCAAATGTTGGAAGGCAGCAAATGATCTTATCAGCCGTAAAGGTTTTGCCATTGCTGCAATGGACCTTAACTTTTGCTGTACCCTGTTCAATTTTGGTAACAGCATGTTCCAGCAAAATATCTTCCTGTCCGAGTTGTTCTGACATCTTCTTAGCCAGCTGGCCATTACCGCCGCGGATCTTAAAATCCATTTCATTTTTTTCACTGCTCTCCGCGTATTCTGCAAGGGCAGCAAAAGCGGATACATGCCGGATGCTTTCACCAAAATCCGTGCTGTCCAGCAATTCCCGGATATCCAGGTCCCTTCCTTCACATCCATTATTCACCAGGTACCGCCACCAGTCGTACTGGTCCAGCTCTTTTTTCTGCTGGAGGGTCATGGTGCCGTATTTCTTTAGTAATTGCTGCCATTTCTGATCCCATTCATCAGAATATTTCCACTGTCCCTTGCCATGATATTTTCCTTTATAAAGTAAATGGGTTTCAAACTGGTTGTTGAATAATTCCAGTTTGAATTGCTCACACAATTCGAGAATTCTTTCATGTGATTTGCCTACCCATTCTGCACCGAGTTCAATTACATTTTCAGTGCCGGGTACGGGCATGGAATGAACCCTTCCTCCAATACGGCTGCGTGCCTCGAGAACAGTTACCCTTATTTTTTTCTTTTTGAGGTAGGCTGCTGCTGACAGTCCTGCGAAACCCGCCCCGATCACAATAACGGATGATGGTTTGGCAATAAAAGTTTTAAATTTTTCAATGCTGATCAGGCTGCCGGCTGCAAGTACAGCGGACTGTTTTACAAAATCACGGCGTGAGGTCATGGAATTGCAGTTAGTTCTATAAATATATTGAACTGCGCTAGAAAAACCTCCTGATGATGTTGACGATTAGCGTAAGTAAAAGGCTGAAAAGGATCATGGTAGTGATGGGAAAATAAAACCTGCTGTTTTCTTTTTCAATGCGGATATCACCCGGGAGTCGCCCGATCCAGTTGAGTCTATCATGAAAAAAATACACAATGATGCCTGTCACAATAACAAGGATGCCAAAACCGATTATATATTTTCCTGTATGCTGTTCCATTATTGCAAAGCTGATTTAAAACTATCCTATTTTTAATCAAACGATTGTTATGCCAAGATCAAGGATTGCAGGAATAGGAATGTATGTTCCTGAACAGGTGGTGACCAATGATGACCTGACCCAGTACATGGATACCAGTGATGCCTGGATCCAGGAGCGTACCGGTATCAGGGAAAGAAGGTATGCCGACCGTACAGGTGAGACCACGGCCACTATGGGTGTTGAAGCCGCGAAGATCGCTATCGAAAGAGCCGGCATTACACCCCAGGATATTGATTTTATTGTGTTTGCTACTTTATCACCTGATTATTATTTCCCTGGTTGCGGCGTTTTGGTACAGCGTGCCATGAAGATGAAAGAGATCGGCGCGCTTGATGTGCGCAACCAGTGCAGCGGTTTTATTTATGCGCTGAGTGTGGCCGACCAGTTTATCAGGAGCGGAATGTATAAAAACATCCTCGTGATTGGAAGTGAGAAACATTCTTTTGGACTTGATTTCAGCACCAGGGGCAGGAATGTAACCGTGATCTTCGGTGATGGCGCGGGGGCAGTTGTGTTGCAACCCACAGAAGAAGAAAATGCGGGCATTCTTAGTACACATTTACACAGTGATGGCAGCGAAGCGGAAGTGCTTGCCATGTATAATCCGGGTTCACATGCCAATTACTGGAAGGAAGGGCTTGCGAGTTTTGATAATGCGGAAATGGGACAGATGTTCCTGAGCCATGCCATCATAGATAACGCGCAAACTTTTCCGAATATGGATGGCCAGGCGGTTTTCAAAAAAGCGGTGGTCAAATTTCCTGAAGTGATCATGGAAGCGCTCAACAAAAACGGGTACAAACCAACAGACCTGAAACTGCTGGTGCCACACCAGGCCAACCTGCGCATCAGCCAGTTCATCCAGCATACCATGAAACTCCGCGACGACCAGGTCTATAACAATATCCAGCGTTACGGAAATACAACAGCTGCCTCCATTCCAATCGCGCTTTGCGAAGCATGGCAGGAAGGACTGATCGATAAAGGTGATCTCGTTTGCCTCGCTGCTTTCGGCAGCGGGTTTACATGGGCGAGCGCGCTAATGAGGTGGTGAGATCGTGAATGATCAATGGTGAATGGTGAATGCAGTGCCCGTGAAGCTTTAGCGATGGCGGAGTCAATGATGAATAAGCTGTTTGCATTCGGATATTCATTTTTCTTTTCAACATTTTTCTATGAAGATTTTATTATTCACCATTGACCAATTCTAAAACATTCCATTCTGTTGTAAGTTTATTCACCATTGACCAATCACTAATCGTTCCCATGCGCAAGCTCCTCTTCATTGTCAATCCCATTTCAGGTACAAGGAACAAATCTTCCCTCCAGGCGCTGATTGAATCTGCTGCAATAACAGCGGGACTTCCATTTGGAATTTACCCTTCTGTCGCGGGCGGCGATTATAAATTCCTTGAACAGGTTATCCAGGAAGAGGGCTACACCGATATTATCATTGCAGGTGGTGATGGTACCATCAACCAGGTGGTAAATGCTTTAAGTGGCATGGGACTTCCCTTCGGGATCATTCCCTGCGGTTCTGGTAACGGGCTTGCTTTCAGTGCAGGAATTCCAAAAGATCCTTTGCGGGCACTGGATATCATATTCAAAGGCAAAACACAGCCGACAGATGCTTTTATGGTGAATGAGCAATTTGCCTGCATGCTTTGCGGTCTTGGTTTTGATGCCCAGGTGGCTCATGATTTTGCCAATGATCCCAAACGCGGATTGCTGACCTATGTAAAAAAAACGGTCGCGCATTTTTTTGTAGCGGCACCTTATCCTTTTGAACTGGAAATAAATGGTAAGCAGGTAAAAACGGATGCTTATTTTATTTCCATTGCCAATTCCAACCAGTTCGGCAATCATTTTACAATTGCACCCAAAGCAAGCCTGCATGATGGTTTGCTGGATATCGTGGTGATGACAAGGCAAAATAAATTAAGCGTTCTCCTGCAGGCCTGCCTGCAGGTGGGTGGCTATAATAAATTACAGGAGACAGATGTG
>CBDUBK010000216.1:0-4931 GCA_965365375.1 uncultured bacterium
TTTAGTGATTCAGCCATCAACACGCTTGGTCCCCTAAAAGATTCAGGTAACCGGCAGCAATTCCTGAGTCCCATCTTTGAAACGGACATTTCAGTTTATGAAGGACCCGTGGTGTGGAAACAATTGGTTACGATCAACGGTGCCATTCCTGAAACCCTGCAGGATACCCTTACATTCAGTTATGGGAAGGGTGAAGAATATTACCAGGGAGCATTTGTTTTCACGGCAAGGCTCGAGGGAGGTACGGCCTCATCATCCAAACAAATCAAGATTGCTTCCATTGATGTTCGAAACCCCGTTAATAATTGCGGTGATGATGATACGGAAGACAAATCCCTGTTCACCATATTTATCCTGGGCTTTACAGGTGGATTGATCGCACTGATCACACCCTGCGTTTTTCCATTGATACCACTCACTGTTTCTTTTTTTACCAAGCGTGCGGCCAATCGTAAAAAAGGTATTGCCAATGCGTTATGGTATGGCTTCAGTATTTTCCTGATCTATGTTTTACTGAGTCTTCCTTTTCACCTGGTGGATTCTGCCAACCCTGAGATACTGAATAATATTTCCACCAATATGTGGGTGAACCTGGTATTCTTTGCCATCTTCATCGTGTTCGCGCTTTCATTCTTTGGTTTGTACGAGATCACATTGCCAAGCAATTTTGCCAATAAGGCTGATTCTAAATCCGGTATCGGTAATATAGGCGGGATCTTTTTTATGGCCCTCACGCTGGCCATAGTTTCATTTTCCTGTACGGGACCCATACTTGGATCATTACTCGCCGGTGTATCGAGTGGAGGAGGTACCGGGGGCGCTACCCTGCTGAGTTTTGGTATGGCTGGTTTCGGTGTGGGACTTGGCTTACCTTTCGCGCTTTTTGCCATGTTCCCAGGCTGGCTGCAGTCACTACCAAAATCTGGTGGCTGGCTAAATTCTGTAAAAGTTGTGCTGGGGTTTTTGGAACTGGCTCTTGCTGTAAAGTTTTTATCGAATGCCGACCTGGTGGAGCAGTGGCATTTCCTGAAACGGGAAATATTCATTGGGATATGGGTGGTGATTGGAATTCTTACAGTTTTATACCTGCTTGGAATCCTGCGCGGCCGCAACACACCCAAACCTAAGATGACAAGGATGCGTTGGGGTTTCACAATTTTATTTGCACTCATTACGGCCTATCTTATCCCGGGGATAACCAATACCACCGCTGCAAATCTTAAATTGATCAGCGGGTTCCCGCCGCCGCTTTGTTACAGTGTTTATCAGAAACCTGTCAATTGCATCCGTAATGTGCAGCCGCTGCATGATTACCAGGAAGCACTCAACCTGTCAAAAAAGACCAATAAGCCCATGCTCATAGATTTTACGGGATGGGCCTGTGTCAATTGCCGGAGAATGGAAGAAAATGTATGGACTGATCCTGATGTGGCAAACCTGATGAAAACAGAATTCATCGTGGTTTCGCTTTACGTGGATGAAAGAAAAAGACTGCCGGTGACGGAGCAGTTTGAGTTTAAAGCAAGTAACGGTGAAATGAAGACCATCACTACTGTGGGAGACAAGTGGACCAATTTCCAGCTGGAAAATTTTTACAAGACTTCCCAGCCGCAATATGCCATCATCAGCCCCGACGAAGTTGCTCTCACCAAAACAAAGACCTATACCCCGGATCCGGAGGAATTTGAAGAATGGCTTCTGTGCGGGCTCGATGCACATAAAAAACCCCGCTAAAAAGAAAGCCCCCGCTGAAAAACGGGGGCTTTTTATGCGAAATGAATTTTAGTATTCGTCTTCATTGAACATGAAATCTTCCTGCGATGGATAATCCGGCCAGATATCCTCGATGCTCTCATACACTTCTCCTTCATCTTCCAGTTCCTGCAGGTTTTCGATCACCTCAATAGGAGCGCCGGAACGGATGGAGTAGTCAATCAACTCATCTTTAGTAGCCGGCCAGGGCGCTTCCTCCAGGTAGGATGCTAATTCTAACGTCCAAAACATCGTGCTTTAATTTTTAGTGTTACTATTGAAAAAGTTGAAGAATAATTTCTATGCCAGTTCTCAAAACCTTCCCTTCAAATTTTTCGCAAATGTAGTTTTATTACTCAATTTTCCAAATGTTGTTTAAAAAGCCTTTGACGGACTTTGCTGTGCGGTATTGTTTAAGGATATTTGAATCCGTTCAAAAGAGGAAAAGGTCATGTTGTCAGCCCGGAATATTCACAAAAGATACGGTCCTGTAGAAGTGCTCAAAGGTGTAGATATTGATATCAATGCCGGGGAGATTGTAAGTATCGTAGGACCTTCGGGATCCGGCAAATCCACGCTTCTTCATATCCTGGGCACCCTTGACGCAGCGGACCATGGCATAGTAGATATCAGTGGAGTCAGGATTGAAAGCCGTCCACAGGTTGAGGTCAGGCCTGCCCCCTGGTGGAAAAGACTGGTGCACCTGGTGGTGGATCTCGCCCTGGTAAGTTTACTGGCCAACCTGCTTTTTTATTTTTTACTGGAAACCATTCCGGCCCTGGCTGATTATAACTCTCTCTCCTGGCTGGCGATTCTTACCATCATCATTCAATTTGTTTACTTCACGCTTACTGAAACCTGGCTGGGTCGCTCACCTGCCAAGTACCTTACCGGCAGTAAAGTGATCATGTCGCGGGATTTTTCCCAGCCTGCATTTATCAATATCGTGAACCGTTCACTCGCAAGGCTGATACCTTTCGAGATCTTTACCTTTCTCTCTCCCAAACCCGTAGGGTGGCATGATAAGCTGGGAAATACAATGGTCACGGACAGCAAAATCGCTTACCTGGAAAAAAAAGGCCTTTCCCCTGACCAGCTGGCTGCTTTCAGGAACAAAAGGATTGGTTTTGTATTCCAGTTTCACCACCTGCTACCTGAATTTACAGCGCTTGAAAATGTTTGTATTGCAGGATGGATCCATTCCAATAAAAAAGAAGTAAAGGAAAAAGCTGTCAGGCTTTTAACGATCCTTGGTTTGAAAGACAGGTTTCATAATAAACCCAGCCAGCTTTCCGGCGGGGAGCAGCAAAGGGTAGCCGTTGCCCGGGCTTTGATCAATAATCCTGACATCGTTTTTGCCGATGAACCAACCGGTAACCTTGATACCGCTAATGCCCGTGAACTGCACCAGCTATTTTTTGACCTTCGGAAAGAATTCAACCAGACCTTCCTGATCGTAACGCATAATGAAGAACTGGCCCAGTTGAGCGACAGGATGCTGACAATGAAAGATGGTAAAATGAGCTGACTTCGGTAGCTGCAGTAAAATGGAAGTGGCTCTACATCCTGGCTTTCCAGGCAATTTCTTCCACACCGAGTTTCATGGCACTGTAACGTGCAAGCGTGAAAAGATAATCACTCAGCCGGTTGAGGTAACGCACCAGTTTTTCATCTACAAAAAGATCATGCTGCTGCATGTTCACTACCAGCCTTTCTGCACGCCGGCATACACAACGGGTAATATGGATGGAAGAAACAGTAACATGTCCCCCTGGTAAAATAAATGAACGCATTTCAGGAAGTTCATTCGTCATGGCATCGATCCTTTGTTCAAGGAATTCAATATCGCCTTCAATAAGATCCGGCAGTTTCATTTTGGGCTCCTTGTCCGCATCTGTGGCCAGTGCCGAACCAATTGTGAACAGCCGGTCCTGGATCTCTTTAAGTTCTGTGGACTCCATCCCGTTCAGCTGGTCATTCACCAGGCCTATCCAGGAATTCAGTTCATCTACCGTACCATAGGTTTCAATACGGATATCATTTTTAGGAACCTTTGTTCCGCCAATGAGTGAAGTAGTTCCTTTATCACCTGTTTTTGTATAGATCCTTGTAGCCATAATGGTAGCAATGATGAAAGGCAAAAATATACCGCCTGGGCGAGAGGTAAATAAAAGATGTCAGCCAGCTGGTTGGGATAGTGACCCTGCATGCTTCACACGGAGCGTATCACTGTTGATCACACCATCAAGCAAACGGACAATGCGGTGTGCATAGTTGGCAATATCTTCTTCGTGTGTTACAAGGATAATGGTATTGCCCTGTTCCTGTATCCTGCTGAAGATCTCCATGATCTCGTAAGAAGTTTTGGAATCCAGGTTACCGGTTGGTTCATCAGCCAGGATGATGGCAGGGTCATTTACCAAAGCCCTTGCGATTGCCACCCGCTGATTCTGGCCACCGCTTAATTCATTGGGACGGTGATGACTCCTGTCTGCCAGGTTTACTTTTTCAAGCACCTGCAATGCTTTTTCTGTACGCAGTTTTTTTGGTACACCGGCATATACAAGTGGCAGTGCCACATTTTCAACCGCAGTCAGTCGCGGGAGTAAATTGAATTGCTGGAATACAAAACCTATTTCCTTATTTCTTACTTCAGCGAGATCATTATCGGTTGTGGAGCTTACATCTTTCCCATTCAGGATATATTTCCCTGCCGTTGGAGTGTCGAGGCATCCCAGGATGTTCATCAGGGTACTTTTGCCAGAGCCGGAAGGCCCCATTAACGCTACATATTCATTTTTGAAGATGTCAAGTGTAATGCCTTTGAGCACTTCAATAACCTGTTTGCCGAGAAAATAATTTTTCCTGATTTCTTCCAGGTGAATGATCGGCTGCATGAATTCACTTTGGTTTTTTGATCACTTGGGGTACCTGGAAATAAACACCGTCATGTTGGGGCGCATTGGATAAGGCTTCGGCGCGGCTGATCATGTTTGCTGGTTGGTCCTCACGCAGCAGGTCCATATTATGGCTCATATGAAGCAGGGGTTCCACACCGGTTGTGTCGAGTTCCCGCAGTTTATCAATAAAGCCGATCAGTTTCTCCAGGTCAGCCTTGATCTCTTTGGATTCTTCTTCATTGAACCGCAACATGGAGAGCTTTGATAATTTTTCCATTA
>CBDUBK010000217.1:0-4920 GCA_965365375.1 uncultured bacterium
TCGGCTTCAATGCAGAAACGGCAGCCAACAATTTTTTCCAGCAGGATCCCGGAAAATCCTCAAAGGCGCTTCAGCAAAAAGCACTTGAGCAATTTGATAAAATGGTGGAATTGCTTAGCAATTATGGCGTCAACGTGATTGTTGAAGAAGATCTGACTGAACCCGCTTGTCCGGATGCGGTCTTTCCCAACAACTGGTTTACCGCCAGTAACAACAGGCTTTCTGTTTTTCCCATGTTCGCGCAAAGCAGGCGTGCCGAAAAAAGAGACGACATACTGGAAAAGCTTTCACAAAAGTATAAGGTGGAAGATGTGCATGACTGGAGTGAGTTTGAAGCAGAGGCCATGTACCTCGAAGGAACGGGCAGCATGGTTATGGACCATGAACACCGCATTATTTACGCATGCCTTTCTCCCCGCACCCACCAGTCTGTAGTAGAAAAATTTGCTGCAACAAATGGCTACCGGGCACTCACATTTACAGCGCATGACGAAGAGGGCCGTTCAATTTATCATACTAACGTGATGATGTGTATCGGTGAAAAATTTGCTGTGTTCTGCCCCAAATCCATTACGGATCATATTGAAAGAATTGCCGTTGCCCAACTCCTTGAAACAACAGGACATGAAAATATCTATATCACATTTGACCAGATGAAAGCTTTTGCCGGCAATATGTTACAGCTCAAAAATGTAAAGGGTGAAAAGCTGATCATCATGAGCCAGGCTGCTTTCAATGTGCTGGATGAAGAACAAAAAGAAAGACTGTCAACCCATGGCAGGGTGCTGCCAATAGATGTATCAGTTATAGAACAGGTGGAAGGTGGCAGCGTGCGTTGTATGATGGCTGAGATCTTTTTAGAACCCCGGTGATCATGGCCTTACAATGATGGTCTTTTCCTGTTTCTTCACCATCATGCCAACAGGTTCAACAAAATCTCCAAGACCATTTTCTTTTAATAAATCCTGGACTGCGGATAAAGCCCCTGGCGAAACAGCTACCAGCAATCCTCCATTGGTCTGCGGATCGGGCAATACATTAAAGGCTTCCATCACATTGACACCTTTTTCAAATTGCACCTTACTGCTATAGCTGCTCCAGTTGCGCGAAGTGGCATCAGGAATGGTTTTCAATGAAAGGTATTTTTCAAGGCTTTCCATTTTTTTCAGCGAGCCATATGAAAGTTCAGCACTTAAGCCGCTGCCTTCAGCCATTTCGAAAAGATGTCCGAGCACACCAAAACCGGTAACATCAGTCATGGCATGAACACCATCTGATTTACCCAAATGTTCACCAATCCTGTTGAGGGCAGATAACTGGCCTGCAAGAGCAACATAATCGGCAGGCTCCAGCAAACCTCTTTTGACAGCTGTGGCCATGATGCCAACACCAACTTTTTTCGTAAGTAACAAATAGTCTCCTGCTTTCGCGGTATTGTTCTGTTTCAGGTTGACTGTCTTTACCTGTCCTGTTACAGCCAGACCGAAGATGGGGTCGGAAGAGTCAATGGTGTGTCCGCCCGCCAGGGGAATACCCGCTTGTGTACAGATGGATCTTGCGCCTTCCAAAACTTCGCGTGCCGCCGCAGCCGGAAGTTTATCAACCGGCCAGCCAAGAATAGCAATGGCCATCAATGGTGTTCCACCCATCGCATATACATCGCTGATCGCATTGGCTGATGCAATGCGGCCAAAATCATAAGGGTCATCAACAATGGGCATGAAAAAATCCGTTGTCGAGATAACGGAATATTCATCATTCAATTTGTAAACCGCGGCATCATCACTACTGTCATTTCCAACAAGTAGATTTTCGGAGAAAAATTTATCAGGAGTTTGAATGATCTGCTGCAACACCGAAGGCGCGATCTTACATCCGCATCCTCCGCCTTTTGAATATTGGGTGAGCTGTATTTTTTCAGGCATAAATACAAAGATAGTGGAGGGCATCCTCATAGAACCTGCAGATCAAAACACAAGGTGTTCCCTGTTCTTGATCTTTTCATTGGTCAATTCGGTCACAAGCTGCACGGCACTAACAGTACGGATGGACTGGACAAGATTCTGCAGGGCATCATCCGGAACATAATCATCCTTGAGTAACCAGAGAAAATCAAGGTGCCTGAATTCCGGAAGTAAATATTCTCCGTCGCGCTGGTTATTATAGAGATAATGTTTGAGACAGGTAGCTTGTTCCGCATATTCGTAGACCGGGAAAAAATACTCGCGGTTTTTTTTCTTCAGCTGTATCTCCAGGTCGTTGTTGAGACGGAAATCTATACCAAGAAGATTGTTGAGGTGCCAGCAGAACTGGTAGTCCTTCACCGAAGCCATAATGCCCAGCAGTTTGGTTTCTTCAAAAAAACCATCCGTCAGGTCTTTGGTGTCAAGAACCAGTTTCATAGCCAGCTGTTGTAATTCGTAAAATACTAAAACTCTACGGCAGATGAAAGCGTTTTTCCTGCCCTTGTAAAACTTACAGTGGTCTTGTCGCCTTTTTTGAATTTAGAAAGCGCCTGCATATAGGATTCCATAGAGCTGATCTTATAATCGCCAAGGGAAATAATTATATCTCCGGCCTGAATCCCTGCTTTTTGCGCCGGCCTGTTATCAGAAACATTATCCACCCGCAAACCTGCACCGCTGAAAGTATAATCCGGCATCACACCAAGACTTACACTGAACCTGGCCGAAGTCGTGGTCTGTGCTTCCCTGGTTTTGGTAAATACAAGTTTATCTCCCGGCTTTTCCTGCTTCTCAATTACGCTGGCAATATGTTTTACAATATGCATGGTACCGGTATAGTTGATCTTATCGGCGTCATCAGATGGTTTGTGATAATCTGTATGCAATCCTGTGAAATAAAATAAAACGGGAATGTTTTTCAGATAAAATGAAGTGTGGTCGCTTGGCCCGGTGCCACTTGAATCAAACCGGAAAGAAAGTTCATTGGCATACAATCCTTTTTTCCCTTTGAGATTATAAAGTGATCCCCAGGCAGGAGAACTGCCATAACCTCCAACGGTAACAGTTTTGGAAGAATCATTGAGTCTTCCTACCATATCCATATTGATCATGTAATTGACCGATGCCAGGTCAATGGTAGGGTTCTGTGTATAATATTTTGAACCGTACAATCCAAGTTCCTCTCCGGAAAAAGCAATGAATAAATAATTGTTGTTTTTGTTTTTTGACTGGCGCAGTAAACGTGCCAGCTCAATAAGAGCTGCTGTACCACTCGCATTATCATCAGCGCCGTTATGCACCTGGTTTACGGCATTCCGGATCATGCTGTTACCATCTTCTCCAAAACCAAGATGGTCGTAGTGTGCACCCAGTACAACAGTTGTAGGAGCGCCATTATCAATATACCCTACAACATTATGTCCGGCTCTTTTTTTATCATGGATGTCGATCCTTAAATTGATATCAAGCGTAGCTGATTCGTCTGATAAATATTTTTCAGCCACTTCTTTGCCCAGGTAAACCACGGGTATGCCGATGGTCTCTGATTTTTCTTTGCCATTAAATTTCAAACCATCCTGCTTCCGGGAGCTGTTATAAATAAAAATGGCGGATGCCCCCTTTTTCTCCACCTGCCGGGCAGAATTGATGATGGCTGTATTCAGGTCAAAATGGGGATTTGTGGCGTTTTCTTCCAAAAGATCCTTGAGATCAAAGAACCATGGTGTGCCCGGTTCCTGTAATGCAATGGATGGTGTTGCATCCAGGCTTCCATTAGAACTGATGATAAGAGGGAAATAATCTTTGTGCAACTGGAACTGGTTCCCATTGATGGTCATGGTTGTTGAAGGAGAAATTTCCTTACCCTCGTTAATCTCGAAGGGCTGAAGCCATTCCTGGCTTCCCTTGGGTGACAGGCCTATTTTCTGGAATTCAGTGCTGATATATGCCGCAGCCTGTTTCTCCCCTTCAGTTCCGGTACGGCGGCCCTGCAATTTGTCATCAGCCAGGAACTGGATGTGCGCCTGGAGATGGGCCAGGAGCTGTTTGTCCTCTTTTTTTAGTTTTTGTGCATCCGCAAAAAAAGAAACCGAAAGAAATACCAGAATGCAATACTTTTTCACAGCCATAGATTTAGAGGTAAGGCGACAAAATTATCCCTTTGTAAAGAGACGAAATCTGAATTTTTTTCAATCTGCTTATTTCCCTAAGCCTTTGCTAAAACTTCCGATATCGTAAACCCGGGAAAAAGGGCCTGGCTACCTTTGCGGCGCTGAACCGTGTCAAAAAAACTGATTCATATTGCTCTTGTAGGTAATCCCAATAGCGGGAAGACCTCCCTTTTTAATGCTCTCACCGGCATGAATCAGCATGTGGGCAATTTCCCGGGAGTAACGGTTGACAAAAAAACCGGGACCACAAATATCTCTGAAGCTATTACCGGGAATATCATTGACCTGCCGGGAACATACAGTCTCTATCCGAAAAGGCTTGATGAATGGGTGAGCTACAGGGTACTGCTCAACCAGGATAAAGAAATCAAGGCTGACATTTTTGTGGTAGTGGTTGATGCCAGCAATCTCAAAAGAAACCTGCTGTTTTGTTCACAGATCCTGGACCTGAAAAAACCCGTAGTGGTGGCTTTGACCATGGCTGACCTTGCAAAAAGAAAAGGCATCCAGGTGGACCTTGCAGCACTTGAGAGAGAACTTGGTGTACCTGTGATCTCTATTAACCCGCGTAAATCAAAAGGTGTCAGCCAGCTGAAAAAAGTTATTGAACAGACAGCCACCAACCTATACAAGATCCCTGCCCGCGATTTTATTGAAAATAAAGAACTGGCTCTTGCACCAATAGAAGCAGTACAAACTGCTATCCCCGGGTTGAGTGATTATGCCGCTATTCATTTTCTCATCAATCACGAAGAGTTTGAATTGAATGACCGTTTGCAGAACGA
>CBDUBK010000218.1:0-4905 GCA_965365375.1 uncultured bacterium
CCAGATGGCCATGCTGGAACCCAGGCTGGCAATACTTGATGAAACAGATTCAGGACTTGATATTGATGCCATTCGTATTGTATCTAATGGGGTGAACAAACTACGCAGCCAGGATAACGCTGTGATTGTTGTGACACACTACCAGCGGCTCCTGGATTATATCGTACCTGATTTTGTACATGTATTATATAATGGAAGGATTGTGAAATCAGGTACCAGGGAACTGGCGCTTGAACTGGAAGAAAGAGGTTATGATTTTATCAAAAATGAAGTAGATGCCGTGCAGGAGGCCTGAGCCTGCTCTTAATAAGAAGATATGAACACGATAGAAACGATCAGGGAAAAATACCAGAAGCTTTTGTCAAACAATGGGAGCAGTGTGCTTACCCCGGTTGAACAAAATGCCTATGATGCTTTCAATGCCATGGGCATACCCACGGCAAAGCATGAAGAATGGAAATATACCCGCATCAGCAGCGCATTCAATAAAGATTACGTGATGGCTGCAGGTGATGTAAGCCAGTCCGAAGCAGCAAGGCATTTGAATGAGATCAGGCTCCCCGGTCATGAAACAGTTAATGAACTCGTTTTCATCAATGGCCTTTATGTAGCTTCTTTATCCAATATCCGTTCACAGGGATTGCTGGTGGAAAGTCTTGAAGAAGCCGTAAAAGGCCAACACAAGGAACGTGTTTTGAACAACCTGGGGCATAGCAGCAAATACATCAGGGATGGAATACATGCGCTCAATACCGCATTTGTTGCCGAGGGCATTTTTATATATGTGAAGCCCGGCCTTGCAGTTGACCAGCCCCTGTATATTTATAATATCACCGATGCTTCTGCAGCCAACATTCTTGCCCAGCCGAGAACTCTGGTATATGTGGGTGCGAATGCCATTGTGCAGATCGCAGAAACCTATGCTACTATTGGAATGGCCGAAAGTTTTACCAACCAGGTAATGGAAGTGGTTGTTGAGCAGGATGCTATTGTGGATTATTACAAGATCCAGAATGATGGCACACAAAACAGTCAGGTGAGTACCACTCACTTCAGGCAGACAGGCAAGAGCCTGATCAGCGCGGTGACTATTTCACTGAATGGCGGTATCATCCGCAACAACCTGAACATCGCGATGGAAGCATCCCATTCGGAAGCACATATGTACGGGCTGTATTTCCTTAAGGGCAATACACATGTGGATAATCATACGGTGGTGGATAATGTACAGCCTAATTGCCAGAGCAATGAACTGTACAAAGGCATTATTGATGAAAATGCAACTGCTGTTTTTAATGGTAAAATATTCGTGCAGCAGATCGCGCAAAAAACAAATGCCTTCCAGTCGAATAAAAATATTTTATTGTCAGACAATGCTACTGTCAATACCAAACCCCAGCTGGAGATCTTCGCGGATGATGTAAAATGTTCACATGGTTGTACAGTAGGGCAGCTAGATGAAGAAGGAATGTTTTATTTAAGGTCACGCGGTATCAGTGAAAAACAGGCACGTTCTCTCCTGGTACGTGCATTCGCGATTGATATACTTGATCATATCAAACCGGAAGTGCTCAGGAATTATGTAGACGGTTTGATATCAGAAAGACTTGAATTTGAATTGGCATGATGCAGGCAGGCACCATAGAAAATAAACTGGATATTGAAGTTGTACGTGCACATTTCCCTGTATTAAACAGGGAAGTGAAGGGCAGGAGGCTGGTGTATTTTGACAATGCAGCAACAACACAAAAACCACAGGCTGTAATTGATGCGCTTGTGGGGTTATTATACTGGTTATAATGCCAACATACATCGTGGTATTCATACGCTCGCGGAAGAAGCCACAGCCGCATTTGAAGGAACAAGAGATGCGATCCGTTTATTTATAAATGCCGGCAGCCGTGAAGAAGTGATTTTTACCAGCGGTACCACCGAAGGTATCAACCTGGTGGCACAAACCTGGGGCAGGCAGAATATAAATGCAGGTGATGAGATCATCATCAGCAACATGGAGCACCATTCCAATATTGTTCCCTGGTATATCCTTGCGCAGGAAAAAGGTGCGGTTCTCCGGATCATTCCCATCAATGATGATGGTGATCTTGAAATGGAAGCGTTTGAAAAACTCCTGAACGAAAAAACAAAACTGGTTTCCGTAGTGCATGTTTCCAATGCATTGGGAACAATTAACCCGGTAAAAAATATCATTGAGAAAGCGCATGCTGCCGGTGCTGTTGTGCTGGTAGACGGCGCCCAGTCCACCGTTCACCTGGATATCGATGTCCGGGATATGGATTGTGATTTTTTTGTTTTCTCTTCACATAAATTATACGGGCCCACAGGTATCGGTGCGCTTTATGGTAAAAAGCATTTACTTGAATCCATGCCTGTATACCAGGGTGGAGGCGAGATGATCAAGGATGTAAATTTTGAAACCATTACATGGAATGACCTGCCTTATAAATTTGAGGCAGGTACTCCCAATATTGCAGATACCATAGCTTTTCGTACGGCTATGGATTTTACTCATGACATTGGTAAGGAAAAGATCAGGAAACACGAGAATGATTTGCTTGCCTATGCTACCAGCCAGCTGGAAACAATTGAAGGCTTGCGTATCATTGGCCGTGCTAAACAGAAGATCAGCGTGGTATCATTTGTTGTAGACGGTGTTCATCCTCAGGATATCGGCATTCTTCTGGATAACAAAGGTGTTGCTGTAAGAACCGGGATGCATTGTGCGCAGCCTCTGATGGACCGTTTATGCATCAGGGGTACTACACGTGCATCATTTGCGATGTATAATACCAGGGGCGAAATTGATGTAATGATGGAGGCTTTGCAAAAGGCGATCAAAATGTTGAAATAAATGAGTGCAGTCAATTCTATTGAATCCATAGAAAAGGAAATTGTTGAAGAATTTGCGCTATTTGACAGCTGGGATGATAAGTATGAATATATCATTGACATGGGCAAAAGATTGCCAGTGCTGGAAGAGCGCTTCAAAAAAGATGAGAATAAGGTGAAGGGATGCCAGTCTACCGTGTGGCTGGTTGCTGATTACAAGAATGGAAAAATTGAATACAAGGCTGACAGTGATGCTGTGATCGTGAAAGGTTTGATCAGTATGCTCATCAGGGTTTTATCCGGACAACCGCCGGCAGCAATCATTGATGCCCAGCTAGATTTTATCAGGGAGATAGGAATGATGAGCCACCTCGCACAAACCCGGTCCAACGGTTTGCTGGCCATGGTAAGACAGATGAAAAATTATGCTTTGGCTTTCCAGGTGAAGGATGCCATGAATAAAGAATAAGATCATGATGGAAACAGATGTATTAAGGGATAAGGCGGTCGAGATGATCAAAACCATTTACGATCCTGAGATCCCGGTGAATATCCACGACCTGGGCCTGATCTACAGGGTTGACATCCTGCCGATCAATAATATCCAGGTAACAATGACATTGACTGCGCCGGGTTGTCCTGCTGCACAATCACTTCCTGTGGAAGTAGACCAGAAGCTCAGGACCATTGAAGGTGTAAATGATGTACACGTGGTAGTAACCTGGGATCCGCCATGGGATAAGAGTATGATGTCGGAAGAGGCGCAGCTGGAACTGGGGTGGATGTAATCCATCGGCCAAAAGCCATTGGCTAATGGCCATAACAAACAACATTAAAATAACAATGAAGATCACAGCCCAGGAAGAATACGGATTAAGATTGCTTTTACGCATCGCATCCTGCAAGGATGAAGAAGGCATGAGCATTCCCCAGCTGAGTGAAGCGGAAGGGCTTACTGCACCGTATGTAGCAAAGCTTGCGCGAACCCTGCGGATGAAAGGATTCATCAACAGTACACCGGGTAATAAAGGCGGCTATGTACTGGCACGGCCGTCGGATGAAATTGTGATCAACCAGGTATTGAAAGCACTTGGCGGACCTTTATTTGATAATGGATTTTGCGGTTCACATGCCGGTAATATGAAATTCTGCACCAATTCGGTGGATTGTTCTTCAAGATCCCTTTGGCAGATGATACAGGTAACACTTGACCAGTTACTGGATAAGGTAACACTTGCCGATCTTGTAAGCTCCGAACAAAATTCCTCGCAGTTCCTGGAAAAGCTGATGGTGAAAGGATAGCACCTGGCATCCAGATGCTAGTTGCTGGCAGCTGGAATCATTTACAATCATGCTGTAGAAATTAATCCTGATATCAAACAACCACCCTCGCAGCTCGAAGCCCCAGCTCATACCTCTCAGCTGTAATTTTTATTATTTTTACCCTACACACATAAACAAACACCATGACCCAGCTATTCGAACCATTCACCCCTGAACTTTTCAGGCAGCAAACAGGTCTAGAGGCGCTTGAAAATGAAGCTGTCTATATCAGGTGGGTGAATTCGCAAATCAATTATGCTAACTACCAGAACATGCGCGAAATGGCAAGTTCGCTAAAAGAGATCACTCAATTATTGAAGGATAATACGGTGCGCCTTGAACAGCGTTAAGGTTTATCGGTTGTCAGGCTTCCTGTTCCTTTTGTGAAGGTTTTACCGCAAAGCGGTAATAAAGCCAGATGAGCAGCAAAACAAATCCATACGCAATTACGTTGAAGGAAGTATGGTAATCTGTTGTGATCACCAGTTTCCAGTCTTTTTCGAATGCAAGCAGCATGAAGGCTACCCTCAGGCAGTTGATCAGCCAGATAGCTAACAGTCCGCCAACACACCATAAAAACTTAGGCTTCCACTGGTTTTTATCCGCGATCACAAAAGCCGTCCAGAAACTCATAACACCCAGGCCCAGGCAGGAATCACCAACTATAAGGCTGGTTCCATTTACAGCATTCAGCCTGTAAGACGATGGTGAAAATGAATTTATTCCCATCAGTTG